>JBDKFF010000031.1:0-7413 GCA_039798865.1 Bacteroidota bacterium | reverse complement strand
TGTTTAACTTACCAATTTCGCCATTGGCTAACATCTCTTTGGCCTTCGCCAAACCGATGCTACTAACCCGCTGGGAGCCTACCTGCAAAACCTTGTTGTATTTTTTCTGCGCTTGAATGACGCGATAGCCTTCATCGATTTTGTAAACCATCGGTTTTTCCACGTAGACGTGCTTGCCTTTGGCCAGTGCGTCAATCGTTATGCGCGCATGCCAAACGTCATGCGTTGCGATGATCACCGCATCGATATCTGGACGGTCTAATAATTCTTTGTAATTACGTGTGGTATACAAATCCTTGCCGTAAAGTTCTTTGGCATTTTCAATACGACCCGTATATAGGTCACAAATTCCGGCTAGTTCAACACCCGGAACTTTCAAGGCAGAGGCCAAATCGAAGTGCCCTTGGACACCAAACCCGATAACCCCTAAACGGATTTTATCGCCCACCGAAATCGGTTTTTCGTATTGTAAAATACGCTCTTCCGCTTTTTGCTTCGCGGCAAAAGATTGAAGCGGCGCCGAAGCGGCCACCATACTCGTTGCACCAATTTGTTGCAGGAAACGTCTGCGGGATGCGGAACTGTTATTTTTCATAGTCGGTTATTTTTTCGAGTTCTAATTTACAAATCTTCTAAAGCATATCGCACATAGGCAAACTTTTTTCCATCGGGACTCCAAGAAGGAACGTTGATCGTACCTTGCCCCCCATAAAAGGCCTCCGTCAAATCCTTGATTTGCTTCGTCTTTAAATCTAATAAGCGCAATTTGATTTGTCGGCCAAAAGGATGCGCCTGCACCTGATCCTCCATATACGTAATGACCGTAGCCACTTTATTGTTTGGGGCAATGTGCGCGAACCAATTGGAATAATGGTCAAAAGTCATCTGCTCCGGTTCCGACCCATCGGGCTTCATCCGCCAAATCTGCATCATGCCCGAGCGATACGAATTGATGTATATGAATTTACCATCCGGGGAATATTCCGGGCCGTCATCTAAACCATCCGTGCTGGTCAATCTAATTTCTTCACCACCGTTGGTGGACATCGCGTAAACGTCATAATTACCATTTCGTGCAGCACAATACACCATGGTCTTGCCATCGGGAGATACGCCATGCCAATACGATGGAGTTAAAGGTGTTAATTGAAGGGGTATACCTCCTTTAGAGTCTACCTTATAAATAAAAGAGGTATGCTCCTTAATTTCAGCTTTTGCGCTGGAAATATAGAGCGTTTTCCCATCAAAGCTATAGCCATGATCATTGTTGGCCTTCTGCACCGTTCCCGTATTTAACTCCCCCAGTTTCTCACCGTTCGGGCTAATCTTCTCGAGTTTACCGTAGGCATTGATCAACAAAAACTCCCCGTCACGCGACCAATTGGGCGCCTCGAAGTGTCGTTTCTCTTCCAAAATCTTTTCGGATTTGCCGGACGCGAGGTCATAGATGTACAGGGAACTAATGACTTTTTTGCCCGCAGGGACTTGCGCCGAAAGCGAGCTGGCTATCATGGCCAGGAGGAGGATCTTTTTCATGGTAGGTTTAGTTATACGTAAGTATAATCAAAAATACCCCATTTACCTATCCTGCCCTCCCCTCTTAACCTTTGGCAATCCTACTCAGGTTTGCCAAAGGTAGTGGAAGTGGCGCTAAACAGTCAGAAGAAAACTGATAATCAAAATCAGTTTATTGAAAAGAAAAAACGAATGGAAAAATAAAACTAACCAAGGCAGCCCAAATAGCATAAATCGGCAAGAAGCGCGTCATGCTCGCCTCCACGTCTTGTAGGTCTGCCTGATCACGTACCCAGCGGAATAACTGCCGACAAACCCCAAAAAGATTTACTAGAATGAGTGCATTACTCCCTAACACAGCCAGGCGATTTGGCGTAAAACCAAACTCAACTAATCGAAACGAGATCGCAGAGAGTGCCACTGCATTATCGATAAATGCCAAAACAGCCAAGGCCAATAAAAAATAGGATTGTATCCCACGGTTCGAAAATTTCGTCGTTTCACTCGTCGAGAAAAGTAGCAAGGCCATCACACCGATCAGCACGCCATTGAAGACCAACAAAAAATCACGATCATTATACGGATCCTTGCCCGTGAAGACAATGGCTCCCAAAAACAACAGAAGCATGAGGGCAACGATGGGCGTAAATATCCGCGCAATCACGGGGGATATCTTATTGACTAAATTAGGGTTTTCGGTGACTAAAAAAGTGGCCAATAGTGGTACGGAAGGCAAAGCCGAAAGGATAACATAGCGCGTATAAAACTTCTCAATCGGCATATCGATCAAGCTAAATAGATTAACAGTCAAAGCCGAAAACAAACCGCCGGCTAATAAAATAACTGCTGACATCACCAGAAGATCGCCATGAAAACGTAAGAATTCAATCCGACCGGTTGACAAATCCGAACCCGAAGGATATAGGCTCCCCACCAAAATCCACAACAAGACAGGCACATGAATACAGGTCAACACAAGCGTGTCGCTCATGGGTTCCGGTAGGAAATTGAGATACAAAACCGAAAAAAGAAGTGCAGCAATCGGCAGCCCAAATTTAGACCAAGAAAAAGCTTGCTTACTAGCGAAATAGATTCCGATACTCGAGATAACGAAAAAGAATAAATTTCGAGGATAGTAAAAGTCGTGTGAAATCGAAAGCCAATCGGGCAGTTGCATGAACATCCCCGCGAGACCCGCCAAAACCGCTAAAAGAACCCAATCCCTTTTAGTCCCCCAAGATGCAGATTCGGAAGCCCCTCCTAAACGTTCATGCCAAACTTGGGCAACGATTTCTGATTGGATTTCCGGATAGAGTTCCAGAAAAGCTTGTTTAAACTGGGTAGTATGTTCGCGATATAGCGCCTCGAGTTTTTCTGGATTTGCTAGATTTTCCTTGATACGATTTTTCATGACTTAAGATTGCATTTGTTTAATCAATTTTTCTAAACTGGCGAGGTGCTGAGCAAATGCCTGCCTTCCCGCATCGGTTGCGGCATATTGGGTGTTCGGTTTTCGACCGACAAATTGCTTGCGGACTTCGACATAGCCCAACTTTTCCAGTGCATTCATATGGCTGGCCAAATTGCCGTCGCTGAGTTGTAAGGACTCCTTCATGCTCGCAAAATCGAGCTCCTCTTGCACCACCAGTAAGGACATCATGCCCAGTCGGACCCGACTCTCAAATGCCTTATTTAAATTTTCGATGAAATTAGACACGTTCGTTTTGGACATAAATGATGAAACCATAGGCTACATGAACCAAACCGAAACCAGCCGTCCAAATCAATAAACCATATTCCAAAAAGATTGTGGCGATAAGGCCTAAAAGCATAAACAATAGCCCAACCGTTCGTACGGCATCAAGCGTATATTTACTCGAACTCAATAGGCCCATTCCATAAAACAAGAGCGTCACGGGTGCCGCCAACTCCACCAAACCCATACGAATTAAGAGTAGCGCAAAAATGCCCCCAGCCAAAACGGGAATGGCCAAACTCCAAGTAAGCCTTTTCGCGGCATTAGCCCATGCAATTTTGCCAGCCTGACGTGCATTACGCTTGGATAGGTAAATTCCAATCGAAATACAAAGTATGAATAATCCCAAAAAGATCATCGCAATGGTGTATTGGTTTTCGCTTTGCCAAATGCGATTCAAGGCATGGGCCTCAAAAGGCGAAATTCCTGTTAGTCCATGGGCCAATGCGACGCTACTAAAAGATAAAATTCCTGCCAAAATTCCCGCCAATCCACTAATCGATTTAAATCGAGATGCCTGATCCATCAAGTTCCGCATCTCTTGTATCGCCTTTAAATGCTCTTCGTGTTTTTCCATAATAAAAAGTACTTTGTATTGCAAAGTTAAAATGGAAAAAGAGAAATGCAAGCGCATACCCTTTTAATTTCCAGATTATTGATTTTTTGATTTCATGCGTTTGGTGCGCATCTCGGCAGCTTTGGCCTTCGGTACGCCAAAAACCTTCCCCTCAGAAGCATCATTTAAAAACCGATCGATGTAGCCATCGCTTATCGTTTGGCTGTCCTTGTACTTTGATCGCAGGGCCTCCAACTGCCTATGTAAAGTCTTGCGAATGGATGCATAAGCAGGATCGTCATAGACGTTTTTTAATTCCAGAGGATCTTTTTCGCGATCGATTAACTCCCACGTGTCGGAAGAGAAATAATAATGAATCAACTTATATTTCTTCGTTACGATGGCATAGTGCCGATTCACCATGTGCTCCGCAGGGTATTCATAATAATGGTAATATACCGCGTCGCGATTCCAGCTTTTACCAAGCATCAGCGGGATAAGGCTTTGGCCTTGCATATCCTTCGGTGCCGGCACACCCGCCGCATCCAAAAAGGTTTGCGCAAAGTCGAGGTTTTGGACTAGGGCGTCCGACTTTTGGCCTGGCTTGATTTTACCCGGCCAAGAAACCATCAAAGGAGTCTTAAAAGATTCATCATAGATAAAACGCTTGTCGAACCAGCCGTGCTCCCCTAAGTAAAAGCCCTGATCCGAGGTATAGACAATAATCGTATTTTCCATCAAATGATTCGCTTCCAGGTAATCAAGGAGACGGCCTACATTCTCATCCACTGCCCGAATCGTCCCGAGGTAATCCTGCATGTAGCGCTGAAATTTCCAGCGCATCTTATCCTGATCCGTCATACTTGGATAGGCCTTCTTGAACTCCGCATTGATCTGGTCGTATACTTTTTCAAAATTCGCCTTTTGATTGGGGTCCAATCGGCCCATTTCCGCCTTGAATCGTTGCTTATCAAAACCGATTTCCGGAATCTTCAAGGAATCCATGACGACTGGGTAAATCTTGTTATCGCCGGACCAACTCATACTTGTCAAAATATTCATCTCCGCCTCCTTGGCCGGTGCCGTTCGTCCCACATAATCATCAAACAAGGTCTTCGGTTCAGGATAGCTTTTTTGGGTCATCTCCTCCAAATGCCGCTCGGCCATCAACCAAGAACGATGAGGAGCCTTATGTAAATACATCAACATAAAGGGTTTATCCGGCGATCGCTCCTGCTTTAACCAATCCAAGGTCATGTCCGTAATGATATCCGTCACATAGCCTTTGACTTGGATGTTCCCATTGTTTTTCGTGATAAAATCCGGGTTATAATAATTCCCTTGGTCGGGCAAAATTTTAAACTGATCAAATCCCTTCGGACTATTACCAAAATGTAGCTTTCCAAACATAGCCGTTTGGTAGCCATTCGCCTGTAGAATTTGCGGAAAGGTGATGTTGGTTGTATCGAACTTAAAGTGATTATCCACCTTCCCATTCAGGTGCGAATGCTTGCCGGTTAAAATGGTCGCCCGACTCGGCGCGCAGATGGAATTGGTGACAGAAGCATTCGTAAACAGTATCCCTGCTTTAGCTATACGGTCGATGTTGGGTGTTGAGATCAAGCGCTGATCATAGGCCGAGATGGCTTGATAGGCATGATCGTCCGACATGATAAAGATGATGTTAGGTCGCTTAGGACTTTGTGCGAATAGATTAACAGTAAGGCCAATGAGACCTAAAGTAAGATACTTTTTCATAGTCGGTTTAACAGATGGGATAAAGTACTTAAATTATTTCTACAAACACAATCTTAACTACCTAGATGAGGTAGGACAAGCTGCTTGATTTCGGCCGACAAATGTTTGATCACGTTCCATTTGGCATAGGGGCGGTAGAAGCATAGACTGACCTCCCGTTCCAATTTGCCATCGGTGAGCGTAATCACATGCCCTTTGCGGGATTCCGACAATTGAGATACGTATAGTTTAGGGAGCACGGTCATGCCCTGAAAATCATCGACCAAATTCAAGAGCGTATCGAACGTATTCGACTCAAAATTCAAATTAGTAGGCAAGGCCGGATTCTTCTTCAGCTCACACAATTGAATCACTTGGTCGCGCAAACAGTGACCTTCCTGCAACAAGAAAATACGTTGATTTTTTAGTTCGGATTTGGGTAATTGATTGGCCCCCGATTTTAGTTGGCCGTACAATACCAATTCTTCCGAATACAACAGCTGCGTTTCCAAATCCGAACTCGCAATCGGCGTGCTCAAAATTCCTATGTCCAATTTTCCCTCGCGCAAACTCCGCTTTAAATGTGCCGTCGTTTGTTCCTGAATCTCAAAAACAACCTGCGGGTATTTGGCCATTAATGGCTTAATGATAATCGACAAAACCGAACTCGCGATGGTCGGGATAACCCCGATCTTCACACGACCCTCCAGTTTATGTTGAATCGATTTCGATGCATCGAGCAAAGCATTCGCATGGCCAACGACCTGTTGGGCATGAATCAAAATTTCCCGCCCATTTTCCGTCGTCGCAATCGGATTTGCCTTGCGGTCAAAAATGACGATATCAAGCTGTTCTTCGAGCTTTTTGACCATCGCACTTAAGGTGGCCTGCGTAACATGACAATAATCAGCTGCTTTGGAGAAGCTTTTAAATTGGTCAACTGCCAATATATATTCTAATTGCTGTATATTCATCGATATAGATTTTGTCTATGACAAATATAGAAAATTTCAGTTTTCTCTATAAAAATTTTGCTCCTAAATTCAGCCCACTAAAAATCAAGAATCATGAAAAAACTACTTCTCATCAGTGCGATTTTTGCAGCGACAGCAGTTCAAGCGCAAGAATACGCAAATCCGCATGCAGCGGCTGGAGCGAATCCACATGCCGCAGCGGGTACAAACCCGCACGCTGGCATCAATCCTCATACAGGAATGCGTAATGCCACGACAAATAAAGATTGGTGGCCTAGCCAATTGAACGTAGGCATCCTTCGTCAAAATTCAGAAAAGTCGAATCCGATGGGGCCCGACTTCAACTACATTAAGGCATTTAAGAGCCTTGACTATTTCGCGTTGAAAAAAGACATCGCGGCTGTATTAACAAAATCACAGGACTGGTGGCCTGCCGACTTTGGTAATTACGGTCCCTTGTTTATCCGTATGGCTTGGCATAGTGCAGGAACCTATCGTTCAGGGGATGGGCGTGGCGGTGCGCGCGCAGGCCAACAGCGCTTCTCCCCATTAAATTCATGGCCAGATAATACAAATCTGGATAAGGCACGTCGTTTGTTGTGGCCCATCAAACAAAAATACGGCGATAAGATTTCTTGGGCTGATTTAATGGTCTTAACAGGAAACGTATCGCTTGAGCAAATGGGCTTTAAAACCTTTGGTTTTGCAGGTGGACGTACAGACGTTTGGGAGCCAGAAGAAAACGTGTATTGGGGTTCTGAGAAGAAATGGTTAGACGATAAAAACCGTTACTCAGGTGATCGCAAATTAGAAACTCCATTAGCAGCTGTTCAAATGGGCTTGATCTATGTAAACCCAGAAGGACCTAATGGTGT
>JBDKFF010000030.1:0-3566 GCA_039798865.1 Bacteroidota bacterium | reverse complement strand
ATTAGCGAATATTGATGGACCGATCGATTTGGTATTTATTGATGCAGATAAGCGTAATTATGCCCGATATTTCGATTTGATTATTGAGAAGATGCGACCGGGAGGATTAATCTTGGTGGATAATGTGTTGTGGAGTGGTAAGATTGTTGACGAGAAGGCCAACGATAAATCAACGAATGCCCTACGTGAGTTCAATCAAAAGTGTTTGGATGACTCTCGTGTTGAGAAAATGCTTTTGCCCTTACGAGATGGGCTTTACATGCTTCGAGTGATCTAATTAGGGTTTCAATTTGATTTTTTGACCCACCTTGATTGTTGGGTTTTTTCCCAAATTATTCCAGCGAACTAAATCATCCACACTCACCTGATAAACTCTTGCTAATTTAAATAGCGTGTCCCCAGGTTCTACTTCATGAATGTAGAAAACAGGCTCTGTCGGTTTTGATACTTGTTTTTCGACAACAGGTTCTTCCTTTTGAGGTTCTGCTTTCTGAACGTTTACGGTGATCGGCTCGTCTGTTTTTGTTTCCGATTTGATAATGATCTCACGGGATTCTGCCGGGGCAATGTAGAATGATTTTTCAGTTTCTTTTGAAGAAATTTTGCGAACCTCTTCTTCCTCTACTTTTATATCTACTTCAGTTACTGGTGGTGTAGGTTTCTGAGGCTCATTTTTGCTTTTTTCATCCAATTTTTGGGAGATGATTTCAAGCATTGGTACTCTTCGATTTACTTTTATTTTTTGTCCAATAGTTACCATGCTGGACATATTTAGGTTATTCAGGTGAAGTAAGTCGGCTAATTTCATTTCGTATTTCGCGGCAATGCTACTTAGACTTTCACCGGCGACAACAGTATGATTTCGAACCTCAAATTGATCGCTTAGGATTTCCTTATTTTTCGTTTTTATGGACTTAGTGGGTGTATATAACTTGGTTGAATCGACAGATGCGGTGAAAATAGGTTCCTCATGTTTGGGCTCTAGTCGAACGTAAGGTTTGATATTGGATGGGTGATAAACGGTGTAGTTTTTATCCTCAGGTATCCAATCTTTTAATACCCAGGCATTGTATCGTTTTAATTCATCATAATTTACCTGAAGTTCATCAGAAAGTTCATATAAGTTCTTCCCTTTGCTTCCTTGGTAGGTAATTAGGTTAGTACTGTCATTCGTGATGGGTAAGCTCGCCATTTTTTCAGACCAGAACTCCTTGTAGGCCAAGAAACGTAAAACATACCAATCGGTCGATGAATCTACTTCAATAATCGTTTTATCCGCCCAATTAACGGCATATGGCAGTTTTTTGAGCGTGCCCAAACCAACGCGATAGGAGAGTAAGGTACTTACCCAATTGCGCAGTACACCATTATTTCGATTTAGGTAATTAACCGCACCTTTGGTTGCCTCCATGATGTGACGTCTTTCATCAATTTCATCATTTACCTTTAGTCCGACGTCCTTAGCCGTTTCTGCTTTAAATTGCCAATATCCTACTGCATTTGAGGTGGAAATGGCATTGGGATTCAATGAACTTTCTTGTACACTCAAGTATTTGAAATCCAATGGGATATTTCCATTCGCTAAAATGGGTTCCATCACTGGAAAATAGAGTCGCATTTTATCTACCTGAGAGGCAACATACTTCTTATTGATGCCCAGCATGGCAAATTCTTTTTCGAGAATTGGCTTTGCTGATGAGTGTATGGAAACCCGAACATTCCCGATCGATATCGTGTCAGGAATAGATGGGGTCGCCCAAAGATTTCCAACAGATACAGTAAACAATAATAAAATGAAGGATTTTTTCAAGCGGGATTTCAAAATGATACAGGACAAAATTACCAAAATATTTCATTTAACGGAAGGCCTCTCTTTTTATTGCGCTTCCTAGATTAAGCTATACCTTTGTAGAAATTTGAACTTGACATGATATTAATAGACGATACTGTAATCAGCGAAGATGTTGCCGATGAGTTTTTTGTGTGTGATTTAACAAAGTGTAAGGGTGCTTGTTGTGTGGAAGGGGATTTAGGTGCACCTTTAGAAACGGACGAATTAGCGATTCTGGATCGTATTCAGGAGGAAATTCGACCCTTTTTATCGGAAGACGGTTTAGCCGAAATCGCAAAACAAGGAAATTATATTTTAGAGCCCGACGGGGATTATTCTACGCCTATTATTCAGGGGCGTGAATGTGTGTATGCGATTTACGATGATAAAGGATACCTTAAATGTGGCATTGAGCAGGCTTATTTTGCAGGGAAAACAGATTTTCGTAAGCCTATCTCCTGTCATCTATATCCCATTCGAATTCAAAAATTAGCTGAATACCAGGCAATTAACTATGAGCGATGGACAATTTGTTCGGATGCATGTTCCCACGGCAAAGAATTAGGAGTTCCTGTTTATAAATTCTTAAAAGATCCTTTGATTCGTAAGTTTGGAACGAAGTGGTATGCCGAATTGGAACGTGAAATTGAAGAAAGGAAGCAAGATTAATGGCTGATTCGAATGCATTTGATTTGATATATCAGGTGGTTCGTGAGATACCACGGGGTCGTGTGACGTCCTATGGTGCGATTGCGGCCTATTTAGGGATGAAGGGAGGAGCTCGAATGGTCGGCTGGGCGATGAATGCTTCCCATACCTTATCGGACGTACCTGCTCATCGTGTTGTGAATCGTAATGGAGTATTAACCGGCAAGAATTTCTTTGGTGGCGATCGCATGCAAGAACTCTTGCAATCCGAAGGAATTCAGGTGAAGAATGATCAAATCATTCAGTTTAAGGATCATTTCTGGGATCCATCTGCCGAATTATTATAGGTTTTTGAGGAATTTCTTGCCACCTAATGCAGACATTTGCCGTTTAATAAATGAGGTGCGTTTGCTCACATAACCCGATGGGTTTTTAATGGAGAATCGGATGGGGTTGGGTAAGCATGCCGCGATGCGTGCGGCTTCCGTTGTACTCACTTCGGCGGCGGTATGGCCGTAGTAGCGCCGACAAGCTTCTTCGACACCAAAAGTCATTTTGCCCGTTTCTGCCACATTCAAATACACTTCAAGAATTCGTTCTTTTCCCCAAATTAGCTCGATCAAAACGGTGAAATATGCTTCAAGCGCTTTTCTGAAATAGGAGCGATCTTGCCAAAGGAATACATTTTTGGCGACTTGTTGGGAAATGGTACTGGCTCCTTTAATCCTTTTCCCTTTTTGGTTTTTTACAATTGCTGTAGTCATTGCATCAAAGTCAAACCCGCTGTGCTCAAGGAATAATTGGTCTTCAGATGCAATGACAGCTAATGCACAATTCCGATTTATTTCATCAAGCGATGACCATTGGCTATGAATTTTGCTTGGCTCACCCTCAATCAGGGCATCAATTTTTCTCGATGCCATCGTCGGAGTGAAGTAAACCGGGACAAATTTAAAGATAACCACTGCCATGATCGTACTTATCCAGATATATAATAACAGCCTTCCAATGATACTCAGGATTGATTTTCTGCCTTTTTTAGGGGGCTTGTTCAAACGGTCGAATTTATTGGTTCGAGTAGTATTTA
>JBDKFF010000029.1:0-5875 GCA_039798865.1 Bacteroidota bacterium | reverse complement strand
CCAGCATCAAGGTTGGACCAAATTGGGTATCGGGGACGATGCGGCCTTGTTAGAAGCTGCAAACCAGTTGACCGTCAGCTCAACCGAACTTCTCATTGAAGGCGTTCATTTTGATTTGTCTTATACTCCCCTCCAACATTTGGGATATAAGGCAGTAACTGTTGCCGTATCTGATATCGCTGCCATGAATGCTATCCCGACGCAGTTGATGGTTAGCATAGGCCTGAGTAATCGCTTCTCGGTAGAGGCTGTTGATGAATTATATGCAGGAATTAAAGCAGCTTGTGAAGACTATCAAATTGATTTAGTTGGGGGAGATACAACGGCTTCTCCCCAAGGACTAATCCTATCGGTTACTGCGCTGGGAGTAGTAGATTCCGCGCAAGTGGTTACGCGATCGAAAGCACAACCCAACGATGTTATTTGTGTGAGCGGGGATTTTGGAGGGGCATTATTAGGATTACAATCCTTGGAACGCGAGAAGCAGGTTTTTTTAGCGAATCCTGACATGCAACCCGAATTGGATAATAAGAGTTATGTCGTTTTACGCCAATTAAAGCCGAGTGCTCGTTTTGATATAATTCACGAGTTGAGAGACTTAGGCGTAGTTCCCACCTCCATGATTGATAGTTCAGATGGATTAGCCGCTGAAATACTTCACCTTTGTGAGGCATCCGGTACGGGCGCTCGCATTTTTGAGAAGAACATTCCGATTGATGATGAGACTTATTTGGCGGCAACTGAGTTTAATCTGAGTCCGCTGACCGCGGCATTAAACGGTGGGGAAGATTATGAGTTGGTGTTTACCGTTTCGCAGGCCGACTTTGAAAAAGTGGAGAAGATTGCGGATGTAACGGCCATTGGCTACATGACTAATATGCCAAATGAGAAAGTCATGGTCATGAAGTCGGATCAAATTGTAACTTTGACTGCTCCTGGATTTAATTAAGTCGACATGTCAGTAGCCATCATGCAACCCTATTTTTTCCCCTATTTGGGCTATTTTCAATTAGTCCAAGCGGTCGATGATTTTGTGTTCTACGATGATGTGATGTTCATTAAAAAAGGTTGGATTAATCGAAATCGAATTTTGCTTCAAGGACGTGAATTTTTGTTTACAATTCCACTTGAAAAACAAAGTCAGAATAAAACGATTCGTGAATCAAGTGTAGCCTGGGAGACGGATTTTTCAGGTAAATTTTTAGCCCAACTGGATTCTGCCTACAAAAAAGCACCCCAATATGCCAATTTGAGGCCTTTGGTAGAAAAGCTATTTGAGGATAGACCTGCGAGTATGGCGGAGTTGGCTGGGAAAAGTATTCAGTTGGTCTGGCAATATCTAGGTTTAGAAAAACGTTTTCATTACAGTTCGCAAATGCCAAATAATCAGGCTGATGGGCGGGCTGAGCGACTTATTCATCTAACAAAACAACTAGGCTCCACGAAGTACATGAATGCGTTAAATGGACAGAGCTTATATCAAAAGGATTATTTTGCCGCCCAGGGGGTTGAATTATTGTTTATTAAGCCTGAGTTAACATCTTACACACAACAGGGGGTAACTGAATTTATTCCCGGATTGTCAATGCTAGATGTGCTAATGTGGTGTGAGCCCCACCTTATTCGAGAAATGCTAACGCAGTATTCGGTAGAATAAATTACCATTTAGTAATTATCATGCGCATAAGCGCAATTTGTTTTTAAATTTGTATTTGGGTATTAACTCGTTACAGTACATGACGCAATCGATTCTAATACGGAAATATTCCAACCGCTTTCTCTCTAGATGGCTGGTGCTTGCTATTGATTTGTTGATTGTCATGTTCTCTTTCTCTCTGGCAACGCTTTTGCGAATGAATTTTCATTACAGCGAAATCGATTTGTATGGATTTCAATTCCATTTTGCTTTTTTGTTTACGATTCGGATACTTGTTTTCTTATGGTTTAAGTCCTACACGGGAATTATCCGACATACAAGTATAGAAGATGCGGTCCTGATTTTAAAAGCAGTTTTTTTAGGCACGTTAATTGCCGGTATCTTCTCTGTTAGTCTTCGCTATTTTTCAGGAATCAATACATTCCTTTATGTACCCTTATCCATCTTAGCGATTGATTTTTTCATCTGCTTATTCTTGATGGTGACGCTTCGCTTTTTTGTAAAGTCATTCTATGAATCATTTATCAATGAATTTAAGCCTGCTGTAGGTGTCCTCATTTACGGCGCGGGTTATTCCGGGATGTTAACAAAAAACGTCATTCAGAATGACCGGGGGGTGAATTACCAGGTACTAGGTTTTATCGATGATAATTCCTCCAAAATTGACAAAACCATCGAGGGTATTCGGGTATTTAGTTTAGCTGAGGCAATGGATAAATTCGTAAATCAATACGAAGGACTTCAAGTCATTATGGCCATCAATAACATCGGCCTACAAGCTAAAAGAAAGATTTCCGAAGTTTTTTTGGATCGAGGTGTCGTAGTAAAAATTCTTCCACCCGTTGATAAGTGGGTAAATGGTGAATTTGCCTTAAATCAGATTCACAATGTCAAAATTGAAGACTTGCTTGGACGCGAAGAAATTCAAATGAACAACCAGCAAATTAGTCAGGAAATTAATTCTAAATCCGTCATGGTAACCGGTGCCGCTGGGTCTATTGGTAGCGAAATCGTTCGGCAATTAATTGCTTATTTCCCGTCTAAAATTATTTTGGTAGACCAGTCGGAATCGGGCCTTTTTGATTTGGAATATGAGCTTTCTAGCCTGATCCCTTCGAATACAGAGCTTGTTGTAAAGATTGCGGATGTGACCGACAAGAATCGTTTGGCCGCTATTTTTCGGGCCCATAAACCTTCTTTAGTTTTTCATGCTGCCGCTTACAAACATGTGCCTCTCATGGAAAAAAATGCGTACGAGGCTGTGAAGGTGAATATATTAGGGACACAGACCTTAGCGGATTTGGCTGCGGAACATGGGGTTGAAAAGTTCATTATGGTTTCAACGGACAAAGCGGTGAATCCGACGAATGTTATGGGTGCGACAAAACGTTTTGCCGAAATGTATACGCAATCCCTCAATGAAATAGAGGGAGTTTATACGAAGTTTATTGCGACTCGTTTTGGCAATGTTTTGGGTTCGAGTGGATCTGTTATCCCTTTGTTTAAAAAACAAATTGAGCGCGGTGGGCCAGTAACTGTTACCCATCCTGAAATTACACGCTATTTTATGACGATTCCGGAGGCCTGTGAGCTCGTGTTAGAAGCCGCAACTATGGGTGATGGGGGAGAGGTTTTTGTTTTTGATATGGGAGAATCTGTTAAGATTGTCAACCTTGCCAAAAAGATGATTACACTGAGTGGTTTACGTGTTGATCGGGATATTGAGATTAAATTCACAGGTTTGCGTCCAGGTGAGAAACTATATGAAGAGCTCTTAAATAATGATGAAAATACCTTGCCTACGCATCATCCTAAAATCTTGAAGGCTAAAGTTAATTCGCCTAGTTTTGCCTTCATGGAAACTCAAATTCAGGAGATTCTTAGATTGTTGGAAGAAGGTGATAGCAATGACATCGTCGGGAAAATCAAAGACGTCATCCCCGAATACAAATCGAATAATTCTGTTTTCGAAAAATTAGATGCGAAGTCCTATTCGTCCAAACGATCTCGTTAAGAAATCAACCGTTTAGCTAATTGAATCGCTATCCAGGTAGCGATAGGAGCCGCTAAAATATCGAGCGTATAATGGACATGCTGGATGATCAACAAGCCAATAAGAATTAAGGTTAAGATCAACGCAATTCCCCTTTCCATTTTTGTTGGCAAGTAATAACAAACAAATACCATAGTCGCCGTATGGCCTGAAAAGAACAGGTCCTTTGTAATAGCCATATTTTCCCCATAAATAAACAGTTCCGCAATAGGGTCGTGTAAATCTACTAAATGCAATGGAGGGTTTAATGCCACCCCATAGATGCAGATAAATCGAAAAATCGTTTCCAAATTAAAGGCCCAAGCAAACCATAAAAAGTGCTTTGGCCTAGGAATGATTCGAAGCAATAAATAGATTACGCTAAAGTAGATGATCGCAAAAATGGGAATGGATACATTGTATGCAGGTACTTGTTCAAGCACGATATCCTGCAAAACCTGTCCATCCCTTTGTTGAATCCATTGAAAATAGTCATCCGCTTTCCATGGGAAAATAGCAAAGACGCCTATGGCAATTATCAATTGCCAACGAAATCGGCTATCTTGCCATGCGGCAGTCCAATTTTTCTCAATGGATTGTTCAAAACCTTTCATGTGTTCTTGTCGTTATACCTTAGTAAAACGGAGCGCAAAACTACCTAAATTTAGAATGAAATGAATAAGCTGCTCAAAAATATTGCTCTGATTGGTCTTATTTCCATGGTGCTAACGCACATTTCCTGTGGAAGTTCAACTAAATCAGTTCAAACAAAACAAGCTATGAATACAGCAAAATTAGATACGATTACGTTTGGGGCCGGTTGCTTTTGGTGCGTAGAAGCCGTTTATCAGCGCCTCAAAGGAGTTCATTCCGTAACCTCGGGCTACATGGGAGGTCAGTTGAAAAATCCGACCTACCGTGAAGTATGTTCAGGGCTCACAGGCCATGCCGAAGTTTGCCAAATTACCTACGATCCTACGATTGTCTCATTCGAAACGCTGCTTGAAGTTTTCTGGCAAACTCACGATCCCACAACACTCAATCGCCAAGGCGCTGACGTCGGTACCCAATATCGATCTGCAATATTTGCACATTCAGACGCACAGTTGAAGGCAGCTCAGGAATGGAAGGCCAACCTAAATGCTAAGAAAGTTTTTCCTAATCCGATTGTAACCGAAGTGACTACAGCGAGTGCCTTTTATCCAGCGGAAGATTATCATCAAGATTACTATAACCTAAATGGCACCGAACCCTATTGCCAGATTGTCATCAAACCTAAAATGGATAAATTCTTGAAGGCCTTTAAGGATAAGCTGAATTAAAATCCGCCCTTGTCGTAGAAACTTCTGCGACGAGAGATTTTCAAATCTTGCAGTAAACTTGATTTAACGCGTAAATCGAAGGAATAGTTACTCGCCCGACCAAAGAATGGGCTTGCAATCGGCGTCCAGTTGAAGTTCATTTCCCAGCAATGCAAATCGCGATGCACCGACATGTTCGTATAGGTCAGTCCACTGAATTTAAAATCGTAGCCGGAGCTTACGGAGAATTTCCACTTTTCACTTAGACTGATATCTCCCTGAAAAGTTAAACCACTAATTTTCTGTGGGTCAGCCAAGCCCATTCGGTTATAACTAAATTGATAAGAGAACGAAAAGGTCCAAGGCACATTCCAGTCGACATAATCATCCATGTTGCGATTAATCTGTTTCAATTGCGCCTCCGAACCAAGTTCACTCGTCTTTTGTTTCTTTGCCGTACTCGGGGCAAATCGCCTTCCAATGGACAAGTTAAATGACTGCAAGCGACCTAATCCCTCGCCTTTGCTAAACATATACTCATTCGTCCGTCGGCCCATATCGAAAAACGATTTATCCTGTACATAGGAGTATGGGTCTATACTTCCACCAATATTGATGTCAAATTCTTTGACCCGCGAATTTGCTGTAAAGCCAATATTCGATAAGGGGTATTCTTTGGCCAGAAAATTGTAACTGCCATTAATCCCAAAGTTATCGATCAGGCTTATCTTTTCATTTTGCTTAGTTGCCGTATCTGATTTGGTCTTCAACTTAGCTTCCAAGCTATTTTGAATACCAAAACTTATCGCCCCAGAGGCGCCACCATACGAGAGAATTCGGGGGTCAAACGTACTTATTCGTCGGATATCACCAATTTGCTCTTCC
>JBDKFF010000028.1:0-7408 GCA_039798865.1 Bacteroidota bacterium | reverse complement strand
AATCACGATAGTTTGTTGGCCGATAAGGGATTGTATTACGCGATGTGGCGCCAACAAGTAGGGGAAAACAAATAATTTATTTTGTAATTCCTTGATTGGCCAACGATTGTTTGGCAAAACGTTGGCTTGAACAAATTCGATTGTGTATATTTGTTGTTTGTAAAAATTTAGATTATGTCATTGAACAAATTCTCGAGAACATTAACTCAAGAGGTAACTAATCCCGCGGCGAAAGCGATGCTTTACGGCATTGGTTTAACTTCTGAGGATATGAACAAGGCTCAGATCGGTATCGCGAGTACAGGTTATGAGGGGAATCCGTGTAATATGCACCTGAATGGTTTGTCGGTCCATGTGAAAAAGGGTATCCAAGAAAATGGCATGGTGGGATTAATTTTCCACACCATTGGTGTTTCGGATGGTATGACGAATGGCAATGACGGGATGAGTTATTCCTTGCCTTCGCGTGATATTATTGCCGATTCGATTGAGAATGTAGTGGGTGCGCAATGGTATGATGGCGTTATCGAGGTGGTTGGTTGTGATAAGAACATGCCAGGAGCGATGATGGCTTTGGCACGTTTGAACCGTCCGGGCATGTTGGTCTACGGCGGAACCATTCGTTCAGGTTCTTACAAAGGAGAGAAATTAGATATTGTATCGGCTTTTGAAGCCCTAGGTAAAAAATACGCGGGTACTATCTCTGATGAGGATTACGAGGGGGTTATTCAGAATTCGATCCCGGGCCCAGGGGCTTGCGGAGGTATGTATACGGCGAATACAATGGCCTCATCGATGGAGGCTATGGGTTTGGTTCTACCCAATTCATCGTCTTATCCGGCGACGCACGAAGGGAAGAAAGAGGAGTGTTTGGCAATCGGTGCGGCGATGAAGGTTTTGTTGGAGAAGAATATTTGTCCACGTGATATCATGACGCGTCATGCATTCGAAAATGCGATGACGGTAGTGATGGCATTGGGCGGTAGTACGAATGCGGTATTGCATTATTTAGCGATTGCGCATTCGGCGGGCGTTTCCTTTACCTTGAAGGATATTCAAGCTATTTCAGATCGTACGCCTTTGATTGCGGATTTGAAGCCTTCAGGTAAATATTACATGGAGGACGTTTTGGCAATCGGAGGAATGCCAGCAATATTAAAATATTTATTGAAAGAAGGTTATTTGCATGGCGAGTGTTTGACCGTTACGGGTAAGACCATGGCAGAGAACTTAGCGGATGCACCTGATTTGAATTTCGATTCGCAGAAGATCATTTTCCCGTTTTCTCAGCCGCTGAAGCAGACGGGCCACATTCAAGTTCTGTATGGTAATTTAGCGACGGAAGGCGCAATTGCTAAGATTACGGGCAAAGAAGGTGAGCGTTTTGAGGGTATTGCTAAGGTTTGTGATTGCGAGGAAGAGGTGATGGAGTTCCTGTCAAAAGGAGAGATTAAAGAAGGTCATGTCGTCGTGATTCGTAATGAGGGTCCGAAAGGAGGTCCGGGGATGCCGGAGATGTTGAAGCCAACGTCCGCGTTGATGGGAGCAGGCTTAGGGAATAAGGTTGCGATGATCACAGATGGTCGTTTCTCAGGAGGAACACACGGATTCGTCGTAGGCCACGTGACACCGGAGGCGCAAGAAGGAGGAAACATCGGATTGGTGAAGGATGGTGATAAGATTACGATTGATGCGGTAGATAATAAAATCATCTTGCATGTATCGGATGAGGAGTTGGCAGAACGCCGTAAGGCTTGGAAACCTCGTGTTTCTCCACATACGTCAGGCGTGTTGCGTAAATACATCAAAAATGTTGCGTCAGCCAGCCAAGGTTGTGTGACCGACTTATAATAATTGCAAATTCAATTTTTTT
Organism: Bacteroidota bacterium; assembly: GCA_039798865.1. GTDB lineage: Bacteria > Bacteroidota > Bacteroidia > Cytophagales > Spirosomataceae > Aquirufa. Next base: position 5,535 of record JBDKFF010000028.1, on the reverse strand, counting down.
CTAAGGCCGGAAGACTTAAATTAGACTTCGCTTTAGATAGGAGACAAAATAGTAAATAAACCATGGGACAGACCCAAACCCAAGCCGCTGAATCCGAACAACCTGTGAAGACTAAATTCTTGACGGGTGCCCAGGCAATTATGCAATCCTTGGTGGAGCAAGGGGTGACAACTATTTTTGGATATCCGGGTGGGGCGATTATGCCTACCTACGATGCACTCTTTGACTATCAAGATCGTCTAAAGCACATCCTTGTTCGTCACGAGCAAGGGGCTGGCCATGCGGCGCAAGGTTATGCGCGTATGCTGAATAAGGCTGGGGTTTGTATGGTTACTTCGGGCCCAGGAGCGACTAATTTGATTACACCCATTGCCGATGCGATGTTGGATTCAACGCCATTGGTATGTATCGTGGGTCAAGTAAAGGGAAATTTATTAGGAACAGATGCCTTTCAAGAATGTGATTTGATCGGAATCTCCATGCCGGTAACCAAATGGAATTATCAGGTGATGGATGCCAATGAAATTCCCGAAATTATTGCAAAAGCATTTTACATCGCCGAGACAGGAAGACCTGGTCCGGTATTGATTGATATTACGCGTACGGCACAGTCGGAAACGATGACAATCCCGTTTGAATACAAACCTTGTACATCGATTATCTCGTACAAGCCACGGATTGAGCCGAAGCCTGATCATGTAGCCGCAGCGGCTAAATTGATCAATGAGGCGAAGAAGCCTTACATTTTAGCGGGTCATGGAATTTTGATTTCCGGCGCGGAGAAAGAGTTAAATGAGTTGGTCGACAAAGCGGGTATTCCCGTGGCAACGACCTTATTGGGTATGTCATCCATGGATGCCGATCACCCGATGTATGTGGGCTGGCCGGGAATGCATGGGAATTATGGAGCCAATGTCTTGACAAATTCGTGTGATGTATTGATTGCTATCGGAATGCGTTTCGATGATCGGATCACAGGCGATTTGTCGACCTATGCAAAACAAGCCAAAATCGTTCACATTGAAATCGATCCAGCCGAGGTAGATAAAAACGTGAAAGCAGATGCTCCCGTCGTGGGGGATGCGAAGGCGGCTTTGAAGGCTTTATTGCCTTTAATTAAGCCAGCGAAACACGATGAGTGGCGTGCGGAATTTGATAAATTCGATAAAGAAGAATACGAGAAGATTACCTTGAAAGATGTTTTCCATGACGGAAATCAGATTAAAATGGGTGAGGCTATCGCGATGATGTCCGACAAGACAAAAGGCGAGGCAGTGGTGGTAACCGATGTGGGTCAGCATCAGATGGTGACCAATCGCTATTACCGTTTCAAGAAAAAGAATTCGATTGTTACTTCGGGTGGCGCGGGTACGATGGGCTTTGCACTTCCGGCAGCATTTGGTGCGAAAGTAGCCGTTCCTGAGCGTGAGGTCGTAGCGGTGATTGGTGATGGAGGTTTCCAAATGACTTTACAGGAGCTTGGTACCATTGCTCAAAGTAAATTACCGGTTAAAATTATCATTCTGAATAACAACTTCCTGGGCATGGTTCGCCAGTGGCAAGAGCTTTTCCATGAGCGTCGTTATTCATTTGTGGAATTAGAAAATCCCGATTTTATTACGATTGCGAAAGGTTTTGGAATTCCAGGCCATACGGTAACGGATCGGAATTTATTAAGTGAGTCTTTGGATACTTTATTGAATTCAGAAACTCCTTACTTATTAGAAATTGTTTGTGAAAAAGAAGGGAATGTGTTTCCTATGGTGCCTGCAGGAGGTACAGTAACCAATGTAAGGCTCGAGTAAAACTATGTTGACAAATTACACCCTTTCCGTATTTACCACCAACACGGTCGGTTTATTAAATCGAATCACGATCATCTTCACGCGTCGTCGCTTGAACATTGAGAGTTTAACGGTTTCTGAAACAGAGCGTCGTGGGGTTTCGCGCTTTACGATTGTCATCCGCAGCGAAAACCGCGATGTGGTCGAAAAGCTTGTACGCCAAATCCGTAAGGTAACGGATGTATTAGCGGTATATGGTTATTTGGATGATGAGATTATCTTCAACGAGGTAGCCTTGTTTAAGTTGGCAACACCCCTCGGTGGCGAACCGATTGATGTGAAGACCATCAACTTGGATTGGAATGCCAAGGTCGTTCATTGGGGATTGGAATATGTCGTGGTGGAGAAGAACGGTACCGAAGATGAATTAACAGAATTTTATACCTACTTGAAGAAGTGGGAAATTTTAGAGTACATCAAATCAGGACGTATTGCCGTAGGTAAGACGGAAAAAGGTTTGGTTGAATTTCTTCCCGAAGGTAATTGGGAAATCGTATAATCGTTAAGCAAATAAATTAATTAAACAACAACAAAACATGGCACAGATTAATTTCGGAGGAGTTGTAGAAGAGGTAGTAACAAGAGAAGAGTTCCCATTAGAGAAAGCTAGACAAGTATTAGCTGATCAAACTATCGCGGTAATCGGTTACGGCGTGCAAGGTCCAGGACAAGCATTGAACATGAAAGACAATGGTCTGAATGTGATTGTGGGTCAACGTAAAGGTAAAACGTATGATAAAGCCGTTGCAGACGGTTGGGTTCCAGGTGTTACTTTATTCGAAATCGAAGAGGCTTTGGAAAAAGGTACCATCATTTGTTATTTATTGTCTGATGCAGCTCAAATTGAATTGTGGCCAACAGTGAAGAAATATTTGACTCCAGGTAAATCCTTGTATTTCTCACACGGATTTGGAATCACTTACAAAGAGAAAACAGGTATCGTTCCACCAGCAGATGTAGACGTATTCTTAGCTGCTCCAAAAGGTTCAGGTACTTCATTACGTCGTTTGTTCGTAGCAGGAAAAGGTTTGAATTCATCTTTCGCCGTTTACCAAGATGCGACAGGAAAAGCGCGTGAGAAGTGTATTGCGATGGCAATCGGTGTAGGTTCTGGATACTTATTCGAAACAGATTTCTACAAAGAAGTAACGTCTGACTTAACGGGTGAGCGTGGAACCTTGATGGGTGCGATCCAAGGTATTTTCGCGGCTCAATACGAAGTATTGCGCGAGAACGGTCACTCACCATCAGAGGCATTCAATGAGACCGTGGAGGAATTGACGCAATCGTTGATGCCATTGGTAGCTGAGAATGGAATGGATTGGATGTATGCCAACTGCTCTACGACGGCACAACGTGGCGCTTTGGATTGGTGGAAGCCTTTCCGTGATGCATCGAAGCCCGTATTCGAGAAATTATATAACTCAGTGAAGACACAAGCGGAGGCTGCGCGTTCAATCGATTTGAACTCACAACCGGATTACCGTGTGAAGTTAGAAGCTGAATTACAAGAATTACGTGATTCGGAAATGTGGAGAGCGGGAGCTGCGGTACGTAGCTTGCGTCCAGAGAATAACTAATTCAAACTAGTTTATAGTGAAGTCGCCTGAGAAAGTCTCGGGCGACTTTTTTATTGTTCGGCCATGCCTTTTTTGTACATTTGCAGGGCATGGAATTCAACAAATTAAAAGACGTTCCAAGCCTTCATCAAATCAAACTAGTCGCAAAACAAATCGAGGGCCTCGTCTTGAAGTCCCCGCTTGTGTATGCACCCCGATTATCTGAAAGCTTTGGCGCAAATATTTATTTAAAGCGGGAAGATCTTCAAGGAGTTCGTTCCTACAAAATCCGAGGGGCCTATCATAAAATCATGAATATTCCCGAGGATTTGCGTTCTCAGGGTGTGGTTGCCGCCTCAGCGGGAAACCATGCGCAAGGCGTAGCACTCTCTTGTGCCAAGTTAGCGATCCAAGCTTATATCTTTATGCCGATCACGACTCCGCTTCAAAAAGTGGAGGCCGTTCGTTTTCACGGCAAAGAAAAAGTCCGCATCAAACTTGTGGGGAATACCTTCGATGAGGCCTATGCAGCAGCTCAAGCCTTTTGTGAGGAGACAAAGGCCATATTTATTCCACCCTTTGATGATTATGACATTATCGCTGGACAGGCGACCGTCACCTTGGAGATTCTCGATCAATTACCTCTTCCAGCCGATTATCTATTCTTAGCCATCGGCGGTGGCGGTTTAGCTGCTGGCGCTTCATTGGTTTTAAAGGAATTATCCCCAAGTACACAATTGATCGGAGTAGAACCTGAATTGGCACCCTCAATGTCGGCAAGTTTAGCCGCCCAGGAAGTGGTCACCTTGCCCGAAATCGATTCGTTTGTAGACGGGGCCTCCGTTAAACGGGTCGGTTCGAAGAATTTCGCTATTTGTGAAGCTGAGCTTAGTCGGATGGTTTTAGTCAACAAGAAAGTGCTATGCCAAACCATGTTAGATCTCTACGAATTCTATGGCTTGATTGTGGAACCCGCGGGCGCATTGTCGGTCGCTGCCTTAGAACAAATGCGTACGGAAATCAAGGGAAAAACGGTCGTTTGTGTTATTTCGGGAGGTAATTTTGATACCAAGCGATTCCCAGAAATAAAGTTGATCGCACAGAATTAGGGTTAAAAATTTGATTTTCAACGAGGACACCCTAGCTTTGTTGCTTTAATTAGCGGGCATGACAAAAATCTGGAAATCCATTCTCTACGTCTTGTATTTGACAATTTTCATCGTCATTGCCTTGGAGATTATTTTACAGATTTACAATCCAATTCCCTTTCGGATTAAGGGGGATAAAATCAGCTTACCGATCAATCAATCGTATAGCTTTGTCAATCAATATCCTTGCTTCGATTCGCTCATTATACATAAGAAGAATTCCTTAGGATTTCGGGGGGAGGAAATGCCCAAAGTGGCCGGCTACACCAAAATCATAACGGTCGGTGGAAGTACAACCGAATGTTTCTTTATTTCCGACGATAAAGCATGGCCGCAGGTGATGCAAACGGAACTGCGTAAAGATAAACCCAAGACTTGGGTGAATAATGCAGGTTTGAATGGACATTCCAGTTTTGGACATCTTTTGCTCTTGAAGGATGTCGTGCTGAAACAAAAGCCCGATTATGTGTATTTTTTGGTGGGGGTGAATGATATGGACCGACAAGATTTAAACCAATTTGATAACCGGATGGTCTTAGGGAAATCCGTTCAAATGGAACAAAATGGTTGGTTAAAGAATGCTTTTCTGACCCTCACGAATCACTCCGAAGTAGCCAATTTGGTATATAATCTCTCGAAGGCGATGAAGGCGCGCAATCAGGCTATTTTTGTCGATAAAATTGTTGCACTAAATCCCAAAGATACCCTTGGTATTCCGAGCGAAAAGCAGAACGAAATTCTTTCTGAACAGCGATTGCTTTTACCTGCTTACCGGGGTCGTTTAATGAAATTGATTGAGGCTTGTCGGGCCCAAGGTATCAAGCCGGTCATGCTCACGCAACCCTTATTGATGGGCAAAGGAATTGATCCGGTCACAGGAACGGATTTAGCGAAAGTTAAGGTTTCGGACGGGGTCAATGGTGCCTTGTATTGGGCGAAGTTGGAGTTGTACAATGATGTGATGCGCCAACTCTGTCAAGATGA
>JBDKFF010000027.1:0-6483 GCA_039798865.1 Bacteroidota bacterium | reverse complement strand
CTTCCGCATACATAAAGAAATCTTCGTCCCAACCATTGATATCGAGGAGCGTTTTTCTGTCGGCCATTAAAAACGCACCCACTATATTATTGGTTTCTTCCGCTTGATTAAATTCTTCTTTAGGCAATAATTTGTCAACGAGTTTTTGGCAAATACGGTGATTCGGTAAAATGTAAAAATCGCGACGGATATCGTTCAGGGTCCGATAAAATGGGATGGGGTTTTGTTGGGCGTCAACTTGGATGCCTCCGAGAGCAATTAAGTTTGAGTCAAGTTTCAGATGTTTCCATGCTTTCTCAATGGCATTGTCAAATAGTAATGTGTCAGCATTTAAAAACAACACATAATCTCCTTTTGCAAGTCTTAAACCTTGATTGTTGGCTTTTGAGAAACCCACATTTCCTTCGGAATTTATCCAAGTCGTTTTTGGAAATTCATTTAGTATAGCCTCGTTGGCACCTGGAATTGGGTGATTATCAACAACAATGCATTCAAATTGGATGGTTTTGGTATGTGCATACAAACTTCGCAAGCAATCTAATAAGAGCGCTTCAGTTCGATAATTGACAAATACGATTGATACATCCATAAACTTCAAAATTAGTTTGATTTTAGTTTATTTAAACAGCTTGACCTGTTTTTCTTTTTGATTGCGTGATACATTGCTTATATTTCGTCTATAAAATCCGAAAAATTATCATGCGTAAATTCGTATACTTCCTCGTTCTAATCGCAATACAATTCACTTCTTTAGCACAAAAATTTACTTTGGAGGCGGTAAAGTCATATGCTTTCCCAACTGAATTAGTTCGTTCTTCCAAAGGCGATAAACTAGCTTGGGCGATGGATGAAAAGGGTGTCCGCAATGTCTATGTGGCCGAAGCACCAAATTTTGAGGCTAGAAAATTAACGAATTACAAGGAAGACGATGGCCAAGAGCTAACATCTATTTCCATATCAGAAGATGGTAAATGGGTTTTGTTCGTTCGTGGCGGGGATCATGGAGCTAATTTTGATGATGAGAAAGCGGTAAATCCTTCGGGCAATATCGAACCTCAAACGGTTCGTGTGATGCAGGTTGCCTTCACAGGTGGCCCGATTCGTATCATTTCGGAAGGGGATTTTCCTGCCATTTCACCTGATAATAAGTTGGTCGCCTACATTAAGGAAGGTCAGCCTTGGGTAAGTAAGTTGGATACCAATGAGAATGAAGACTTTTTAGATGTTCCTGTTCGCTTATTCAGAACAAGAGGGAATGTACATTCCTTAACTTGGGCACCTGGGGGGAAGAAAATAGCATTTGTTGCCGACCGGAAAGATCATTCGTTTGTTGGCTATTTTGAGTTGGGTAAAGCCAATTTGAATTTTGTGAATCCTTCATTTGCTAATGATTTTAGTCCACGCTGGTCACCGGATGGAAGCCAGTTGGCCTTTATTCGTACGCCAGCAGAAGGCGGCTCAACGGACTCGCTTACGCAACGGAAGCGGATTCCTTGGTCAATCCGCAAGGTAGGCTTAGTTGCCGGGGAGAAATCAAGCTTGGTTTGGGAAGCTCCGAACACCTATCGTGGTTCTTTGCCCACCACGCATGGGGGGACGAATTTACATTGGCCGAAACAGGACCGATTGGTATTTACGTCTTATCATGATGGCTGGCTTCATGCTTATTCTGTTGCAGCGAGTGGAGGAGCGCCATTATTGCTCAGTCCTGGAGAATTTATGGTAGAGCATTTAAGTGTCAGTTCAGATGGGAATACGGTATATTTTGATGCAAATACGGGCTCGGATGTGACGGATAAAGATCGTCGCCATATATGTCAAGTATCTGTGGATAAAGCCGACATGAAGGTGGTTACCCCGGGTGTCGGGAATGAATGGTCGGCTGTATCCGTCCAAGGAGGTTATGCCTACATAGGGGCAGGTGCGCAAAAGGCACCTCAATTAATGGTAACGGCGGGTTCAAGTACACGTTCGGTAACTGAGAGCTTAATTCCAGCTGAATTTCCGACAAAGTTGTTGGTTGAGCCTAAGCAGGTGGTATTTAAATCTTTGGATGGACTAAGCATTCATGGGCAGTTGTTTGATAATTCGAATGGAAGTCAGAAAAAACCGGCTATCATTTTCGTGCATGGAGGACCTCCGCGTCAGATGTTATTAGGATGGCATTATTCAGATTACTATTCAAATGCCTATGCATTGAATCAGTATTTGGCGAATTTGGGATTTGTGGTTTTATCTGTGAATTATCGCTTGGGTATTGGTTATGGCTATGATTTTCATAATCCAAAATCTGCTGGACAATGGGGAGCATCTGAGTATTTGGATATCAAGGCGGCAGGGGAGTGGTTGGCCCAACAATCCTTTGTGGACCCTAAGAAAATTGCTTTGTATGGAGGTTCTTATGGAGGCTATTTAACGGCATTAGCCTTGGCGCGTGATTCAAAATTATTTGCGACTGGCGTGGATATTCATGGGGTGCATGATTGGGCACATCAGCGTGAATTACCGATGGATGCTTTGGCTGGGCCCCATAAGGCGCCGGATGCAGATTGGGCAACGAGTCTTTCGTATCGATCTTCCCCGATCTCTTCCTTGGACACATGGAAGTCGCCCGTTCTTTTTATTCATGCGGATGATGATCGAAATGTGCCATTTAGTCAAAGCATAGATTTGATCAACCGTTTGCAAAAGAAAAAGGTGCCTATGGAGACCTTGGTCATTGTGGATGATACGCATCATTGGATGAAGTTTTCGAATGCATTACGGGTCTTTCAGGCCACGGCAGATTACTTAAAAGCGCAGTTGATGAAATAGGTAAAACCCTTGTTTTTCCTTAATTTTGCGCCATGCAAGAAAGACCGATTACCGATTGGCTTCCTTTGACCAAAAAGGAAGTGGAAAAGCGTGGCTGGGATGAGCTCGATGTGATATTAATATCAGGCGACGCTTATGTGGACCATCCTGCTTTTGGAACGGCGGTGATTGGTCGGATCATGGAAAGTGAGGGATTGAAGGTGGGTATTGTGGCCCAACCGAATTGGCAGGATGATTTACGTGATTTCAAGAAATTAGGAAAGCCCAAGTATTTTTTCGGTGTGACGGCGGGTTGTATGGATTCGATGGTGAATCATTATACGGCCAATAAGCGTTTGCGTTCAAATGATTCCTATACACCGGGTGGTGAGGCAGGATTTCGTCCTGATTATGCTACGACGGTTTATTCCAAGATTTTAAAGGAAATTTATCCCGATGTGCCCGTTTTGATTGGGGGGATTGAGGCATCGTTACGTCGAGTAACCCATTATGATTATTGGGCGGATAAGTTGTTTCCATCTATTTTGGTGGATTCGAAAGCGGACATGCTGGTCTATGGCATGGGCGAACAGCCTTTGCGTGAGATTATTCGTGGGGTGAAATCTGGGAAGAAGCTGAGTGAATTAACGGATATTAATCAAGTGGCTTTTTTGCAGAAGCAAACAGAGGCTTTGCCGGTGGTTGGAGATTGGGAAACGGTGGAGTTGGCCAGTCATGAGGTATGTTTACAGGATAAGATTAAATACGCGGCTAATTTTAAGATTGTGGAGGTGGAGTCGAATAAGTGGCAGGCGAATCGGATTACGCAGGCGGTAGGAGACGAGCTTTTAGTTATCAATCCTCCATTTAAGACGATGGAAGAGGCGGAGATGGATAAATCTTTTGATTTGCCTTATACTCGTTTACCGCATCCGAAGTACAAAAAGAGAGGACCGATTCCAGCTTATGAAATGATTAAGTTTTCGGTGAATATGCACCGGGGCTGTTTTGGTGGATGCAGTTTTTGTACGATTTCTGCGCATCAAGGAAAGTTTATTGCTTCGAGGAGTGAGAAATCGATTATGAAGGAAGTGGATCAAATCACGAAGCAGCCGGATTTCAAGGGTTATATATCGGATTTGGGAGGTCCATCGGCGAATATGTATCGCATGAAGGGGAAGGATGAATCGATTTGTGCTAAGTGCGTGAGTCCTTCGTGTATACATCCGGTGATCTGTAATAATTTAGATACGAATCACACGCCATTAACGGAGATTTACCGGAAGGTAGATGCCCATCCGGGAGTGAAGAAGGCATTTGTGGGTTCGGGTGTGCGGTATGATTTATTGGTAGATGATTTTAATAAGAACAATCAGGATGGTAATCATGATGAATACATGGAGCAATTGATTACGCGCCATGTGTCGGGGCGTTTGAAGGTAGCTCCTGAGCATACTTCGGATGCCACTTTACGAGTGATGCGGAAACCATCGTTTAAGTATTTCCATGCGTTTAAGAAGAAGTATGATGAGATTTCTGCCAAATTCGGTTTAAAGCAGCCTTTGATCCCTTATTTTATTTCGTCGCATCCGGGATGTGAGGAGGAGGATATGGCGAATTTGGCGGCGGAAACGAAGGATTTAGGCTTCCAATTGGAGCAGGTGCAGGATTTCACGCCCACACCGATGACGGTGGCGGAAGTGATCTATTATTCGGGCGTTCATCCTTATACTTTGCAGCCGATTAAAACGGCGAAGACGCGGGAGGAGAAGCAGAATCAGAATAAGTATTTCTTCTGGTATAAGGCGGAATACAAAGATTGGATTCGAAATCGTTTGACCTATTTGAAGCGGCCTGATTTGGCACAAAGATTGTTGGGTTTCCGCAATAATAAAACGGGCTGGGGCAAGAAATAAAGATTGAATTAGTTAACCAAAAATAGAATACAATGGATGAAAATGATGAATTAATCGTTCGCGATAGCAATGGTGCTGTTTTGAAAGATGGCGATTCGGTAACGGTCATTAAAGATTTGAAGGTACGTGGCTCATCGAGTGTGATTAAGCGAGGTACAATGGTAAAGAATATTCGTTTGACGGATGATGCGGATGAGATAGAAGGGAAGGTAGATAAGTCGATGATGGTATTGAGAACGGAGTTTCTGAAGAAGGCGTAGGGGAGTCGATAGTCGCTAGTCACTAGTCCGAAGCCCGAAGGGAATAAGTCTGAAGTCCGAAGGATTAACTCTTAGTTATCCAGTAGTCCGAAGTCCGAAGGGAATAAGTTCGAAGTATGAAGGAAAACTCTTACCTCTTACCTCTTAGTTCTTAGTTCTTAGTTCATCAGTGGGCAGTATTCAGTAGTTCGAAGGGAATAAGTCCGAAGGGAAACTCTTACCTCTTACCTCTTAGTTCTTACCTCTTCAGCTATTCCTCCTCAACTTCATCCTCCTCATCTTGAATCAGGCCTTGGTTTAATTTCTTGGTGGATTTGATTCCTAGTTTATGTAGTTTTTCGGCGCGGCCTACGAGGTTTCCTTTGCCGGAGCTGAGTTTATTGAGGGCGTCATTGTGGGCGTCTTCGGCTTTTTTGATGTGTTTGCCTACGTCTTCCATGTCTTTGGTGAAGCCTACGAATTTGTCGTAGAGATCGCCAGCTTGGCGGGCGATTTCCAGGGCATTTCGTGTTTGGTATTCGGTCTTCCAAACGGATGCGATGGTCCGTAAGGTTGCTAGTAGGGTAGAAGGGGATACCAAAACGATTTTACGTTCCCATGCGTAATTAAACAAGGTCGTATCTTGGCTGATGGTAGCAACGAAGCCTGATTCAATGGGGATGAATAGGATGGTAAAATCGGGGCTATTGAGGCCTAAACCGGTGTGGTAGTCTTTGGCAGAAAGTAACTTAATATGGGTTTTTAGTGATTCGATGTGCTCTTTGAGCGCTTGTTCTTTATCGATTGTTCCATCTTCAGCGCTTGTATAGCGTTCATAGGCAGTTAGTGATACTTTGGAGTCGATGATGAGGTTCTTGTTGTCGGGAAGAAAAATAACCGCATCGGGTTTAATGGTTTCATTCGTTTGGTTTTTGGTCACGAATTGGGTCTCGTATTCTTGACCTTTTTTGAGGCCGGAGCTTTCTAAAACGCGTTCCAATATCATTTCACCCCAATTTCCTTGGGATTTATTGGAGCCTTTGAGGGCATTTGTCAGGTCTTCCGTTTTTTGGGTAACGGTTTGGTTCAGGTTAGTCAGGTTTTTAATTTGCTCTAATAGTACAGTATTTTGTTGTAAGGAGTTTTTTTGACCTTCGTTGACCTGTGTTTCAAATGCCTGCAATTTCTCCTTCAGCGGGTTTAAAACATCGTTTAATTTAACCTGTTGTTGCTCGCTGAGCATACGACCTTGTCGGAGAACCGATTCATTGCTTATATCGGTCAACATTTTTCGTAGTTTATCTTCGTCGGCTTTTTGGCTTTCGACTGTTGCTTTGAGTGTTTCGTTTTGACCTTCGAGTTGGGATACTTTTCCAAACAGGTTTTTATTATCCAGTTCAAGTGATTCAACTTTGGTTTGGACGTTGGATAATTGAGCCAATTGGCTTTGTAGTAGGGTTATTTTGCCTTGGAGTAGGAGGTAGGCGCCTCCCGATCCAGCGATGAGGGCGATAAGGATATATACGATAGTCATG
>JBDKFF010000026.1:0-3933 GCA_039798865.1 Bacteroidota bacterium | reverse complement strand
AAAGATAAGGGAGATAAGACTGTGAATATAGGTTTATTGGCCATGCGGGAAGGCCAACTGAAATCCAGAAAATTTGAATATACTTCAGTGAAGGATTTACCTTATCTGTTACCGTTGATTCAAGATGGTGATTTGATTGGGCTCGTAGGGAAAAAAGATCATATAGACTTTCTTCATACAGCCATAGCGGTTAAGAAAGGTACTCAAGTACATCTTTTGCACGCTTCGCAGGAGAAAAAGAAGGTCATTGTTTCGGATGAAACATTGACAGATTACCTTAAATCCCATCGCCAATTTATTGGTATTTCTGTATTTAGACCTAAATTTAGTCTATGAAAAAATACGACTTTGATCGGGTTGTCGATCGTAAAAATACCTTCAGCTTTAAATGGGATAATGTAAGCTATGGCGATCGGGATGTTTTACCAATGCCTGTTGCTGACATGGATTTTCCAGTTGCCGAGGAGATTTTAGAGGCATTAGAAAAAATCACTGACCATCAAATTTTAGGCTATTCGATTGTTCCTGATGAATTACGAGTAGAAGCGCAAAAAAAGATTGCTCGTGATTATGGTTGGGAAACTGAGCTAGATTGGCAGGTATGGATACCTGGAATTGTACCAGGAATTACAGCAGCCTGTGCGGCATTCAGCTCTCCCAATGACGGGATTTTAACCGCAGTTCCTGTTTATCATCCATTTCATTTAGTAGCAGGTTGGCTTGGACATCCGCTTCATACCTTCCCCATGATTGAAGTTTCTGGTCGATGGACGTTTGATTTTGCGGCATTTGAAGAAGCGCTCAAGCAAGGTCCTAAGGTATTCTTGTTCTGTAATCCCCATAATCCTGGAGGAACCGTATTTACAAGCGATGAGATTAAGCAGATTAAATCATTATGTCAGCAATACAATTGTAAGATTATATCCGACGAAATTCATGCTGATTTGATTATCGATTCCAAGGTTAAACATCAAACGATTCAGTCGGAGATTTCATTCTTCGCTACTTCAAAAGCTTACAACACCGCTGGTTTAGGAGGCGCTGTAGCTATTATTCCTGATCCTGCAATTCGTTTGGAGTTTCAAAAGAAGACTTTGGGTTATTTTCCGATGCTTTCACGTCATAGTATTGAGGTGATGTTAGCGACTTATCGGATGCCCTCGACATGGATGGATAATCTCCTACCCTATTTGCGTGATAACCATGCGTATTTATTGACTCGGATGAATCAATTGCCAGGTATCAAAATGTTGCCCTTGGAGGCTACCTATTTAGCTTGGATTGAATTTGATGCAACCATGCATGGGGATTTCCAAAAGCGATTATTTGAGGCCGGATTGCATGTGCTTCGTGGTGATCAATTTTTAGGAGGGAATTTTGTCCGACTTAATTTCGCCTGTCCGCGTGTGTCTTTGGATAAAGCAATCGAAATCATTGAAAAAGTAGTTCATGAGGCTCGTTAAATTTATCGTTCTTATTTGTTTTATCGTATTCTTGGGGGCAATATTCTATTATGTCCAAAAGTTAGACGATGAATCCGTGGCGGTTAATTTAGATGATCAATTAGTTGTTTCATCACAAGGGGACTCATTGGCCCGACAAGTGGATGTAGATACCCATTCAGTAAAACCTACTCCGACGCTTTCTACTCTCTTTCAAGATTATGAAGCTAGAATGAGTGGAGATAGTTTGTTATTCGTGAAAGGCAATTCCATTGTATTCAAGGAAGCTTTATCTAAAATAGTAGTTAGGCAGATTCTTTTATCTGATTTAAATGAAAATGATGCTCCTGAATGTTGGGTATTAGGACTTAATTCGAATAAGTCTACAACTATTCACGCCTACGAATATAGGTCGGGACATATCAATCGAATAAATTTTCCTAAATTGAAGGGTAGTCAAGCGTTTGGATATGTGGGTTCGGATTCGCTATTCTTTGATAAAACGGGTATCGTTCGTCAGTTTAATTATGAAAATGACCCTTATGCGGATTTATCGAGTGGAAAACGAGCTTGTTATTACCAATTTGGCAAAGACCAAAGTTTTATTTTAAAGAAAACCTTAGACCTAGAATAAATATGAAAACGAATTTACGTTCACAACAATGGTTTGGAAAAACGGGTAAGGATGGATTTATCTATCGTGCTTGGATGAAAAATCAAGGTATTCCGGATGACTATTTTCAAGGTAAGCCAGTGATTGGGATCTGCAATACTTGGTCAGAATTAACACCTTGTAATGCGCATTTTCGTGAATTAGCTGAATTCGTCAAGAAGGGTATCATTGAGGCCGGTGGTTTTCCGGTAGAATTTCCTGTGATGTCCTTAGGTGAAACCTTGATTAAACCTACCGCCATGTTATACCGTAATTTGGCGAGTATGGATGTGGAAGAATCGATTCGTGCTAACCCCATTGATGGTGTTGTTTTAATGTGTGGTTGCGATAAGACCACTCCTTCCCTCGTTATGGGGGCATGTTCCGTCGATTTACCTACGTTGGTTATTTCTGGAGGTCCAATGATGAAAGGAAAATTTAAGGGAAAAGAAATAGGTACATCCGATGTTTGGCGATTTGCCGAAGCCTATAAATTAGGTGAATTATCTCAAAAGGAATTTATTGAAGCGGAAGCTTGTATGGCGCGTACGCCTGGGCATTGTGCGGTAATGGGTACTGCGTCAACCATGGCAACGATGGTGGAAGCCTTAGGATTAAGTTTACCTCAAAATGCAGCAATTCCTGCCGCAGATGTTCGCCGTAAGGTATTGTCTCAGCATTCTGGGCGAAGAATTGTGGAGATGGTCAATGAGGACTTGAAAATGTCTAAGGTATTAACGCGTCAAGCTTTTGAAAATGCGATTCGAGTGAATGCAGCGACTGGTGGGTCAACAAATTTTGTAATTCACCTATTGGCAATCGCAGGTCGTATTGGCGTTGATTTGCATTTAGATGATTTCGATAAGTTTTCTTTGAATATTCCTTTGTTGGCCAATATTCAACCTTCTGGCGCGCATTTCATGGAGGATTTGTATTATGCCGGTGGTTTGCCTGCTTTGATGAATCAGATGAAGGAACATTTACATACTTCGAGTATTACGGTAAATGGTAAGACCGTCGGAGAAAATATTACGGATACCCCTATTTATGATCCGAATATCATTTCGAGTTTTGATGAGCCATTTAAACCTGACTCGGGTATTGCGGTTGTCCGTGGAAATTTAGCTCCTCAGGGAGCTGTGTTGAAGCCCTCTGCGGCATCACCTGAACTTTTTAAACATCGTGGAAAAGCAGTTGTTTTTGAAAATATTGAGGATTACCATGCGCGCATTGATAGCCCAGAATTAGATATTGATGAGACTTCGGTCATGGTCCTAAAAAATGTTGGACCCAAAGGCTATCCTGGTATGGCGGAAGTGGGCAACATGGGTATTCCGAAAAAACTTTTGGAAAAGGGTGTGAAGGACATGGTGCGTATTTCGGATGGACGGATGAGTGGTACGGGTTTTGGTACGGTAATCTTGCACGTTTCGCCGGAATCCGCCGCGGGTGGACCGTTGAATTGGGTTCAAAATGGTGATTATATTAGTTTAGACGTGGAAAGCCGGTCTATCCACTGGGAAGTAAGTGAAGAAGAATTGGCCAAGCGAAAAATTGAGCAACCCTTCACGCCTCCTTCCATGCCGCGGGGCTATGTAGGTTTATTTATTGATCATGTGGAACAAGCAGACCAAGGTGCCGATTTCGATTTTCTAAAAGGTGGTTCGGGTTCGGTTGTAACGAGAGATTCCCACTAATGAAAAAATATGTCGTTACCGGGGCTGGCCAAGGAATTGGCTTTGAATTGGTCAAACGCTTGTTGGCCCAAGGTAACTTTGTCATTTGGAATGATGTGGATGAGCAGGTTTTTAATCAGGCTAAGACCCAATTAAATTCTGC
>JBDKFF010000025.1:0-3919 GCA_039798865.1 Bacteroidota bacterium | reverse complement strand
GCAAAATCGAGCGCCGTGGCGCCAGCCTGTAATACCACTAATTTTCCTTTCGGCGTAAACACAAATACCTCCTCGTGATACAAGGAGTTTTTGATATCGTCGACTAATTCAACGGCCGATTGACTCTTGTCATTCATCTCCAAGGCCTCACGCACCTGGCTCAACCAAGACTCAAATGCCTGCGAGGTTCTCGTATCCGTTCCCTTGTACTTAAAGTGCGCCGCAACCCCCTTCTCCGCAATTTCATCCATGCGCTTCGTCCGAATCTGAACTTCCACCCAGCGTCCCTCCTTGTCATTGCCAAATGGCATACTCATCACCGTCGTGTGCAAGGATTCATAACCGTTCGATTTCGGGGTAGAAACCCAGTCCTTCAAACGGCTTGGATTCGGCCGGTAGTGGTCGGTCACAATACTATACACCTCCCAACATTCCCCCTTTTCCCGCTCCAAAGGCACATCTAACACCACCCGAATCGCGAATAAATCATAGATTTTTTCGAAGGGCGTGTTCGATTTTTTAATCTTATTGTAAATGGAATATATGGATTTTGGACGGCCTTTGATGGTATATTTCATTCCACGCTCATCCAAGGATTTCTTAATCGGACGAATAAATTGCTCCACAAAACTCTCGCGGTTTTGCTTATTCTCCATCAACTTATGTGCAATGTCGCGGTAGGCTTCCGTCTCCGTAAACTTCAAGCCCAAATCCTCCAACTCCGTCTTGATCGCGTTCAATCCCAAACGGTGAGCCAAAGGTGCATATAAGTATATCGTCTCCGAGGCAATCTTCAACTGCTTTTCCTTGGCCATGCTGTCCAGCGTCCGCATGTTATGAAGTCGGTCGGCCAACTTAATCAAGATCACCCTTATGTCATCCGAGAGCGTCAATAACATCTTCCGGAAGTTTTCGGCTTGTTGGGACGTACCATATTCAAACGTCCCCGCGATCTTCGTCAAACCATCGATAATTTGTGCAATCTTGGGATTGAACATCTTTTCAATCTCCTGCAAGGTCGTGTCGGTATCCTCTACAACATCATGCAACAAAGCAGCAATGATCGACGTAGGTCCCAAACCGATTTCCTCGACACAGATTTGAGCAACTGCCAAAGGGTGGTAGATATAAGGTTCCCCGGATTTGCGACGCATTTCCTTGTGCGCATCCGCGGAAAGCAAGAATGCCTTCTTGATTTCTTTGGCATCATCATCTTTTAAGTAGGGCTTAGCCGTACGCAAAAGCTTGCGATAACGCTTTAAAATTTCCAGTCTTTCTGCTTCTAAATCGATTTTCATCACACTATTTCGCTTGAATTAGGGCGACTGCCATCGCCGAAATACCCTCTTGTCTTCCTACAAAACCTAAACCTTCCGAGGTAGTAGCTTTGACCGATATCTGTTCCTCGTCAAGCTCCATCACCTTAGCTAAATTTTCTTTAATCGCCGGGATATGTGGATTCAACTTGGGTTGATCCAATACCACCGTCACATCCACATTGCCTACCTCCCAGCCTTTCTCACGAATCATCTCCATGACCTTCTTCAATAACAATGTCGAGGCAACTCCCTTCCACATCGGATCCTTATCCGAAAAATGATAACCAATATTCCGCATATTCGCGGCGCCTAAAAGCGCATCGCATAATGCATGGCAAACCAAGTCGGCATCCGAATGCCCCAAAGGTCCAAAATCACTCGGAATCTCCACACCTCCCAAAATAAAGGGACGTCCTTCCACCCAACGATGCACATCATAACCTTGTCCTACCCGTATTTTCATGATTATCCTTGTTTAAGATAAAGCAATGTATTCTTTTTCCCTTGAACAAACAGCTTGTTCGCCCAATTTTGTATCTCCTCCAACCTAACATTCGCAATGTGATTTGCCTCCGTATTCACGAAATCAACATTCCCCGCATTCGCCGCCATCGCCAAATTCATCGCCCGATTCAATACTTCTACCTCCCCAAAAACCAAGGAAGCCTCCGCCTGATTCTTCACGCGTTGCAATCCATCCGCATGAATCCCATCTTGAACAAAAGCCTGAATCGCATCCAATAGTAACTTTTCGGCATGATTTACATCGACGCCCTCGCAAACTTGACCGGATATAACCAGTAATCCTGGATCCATCGATCCCGTTAAGGAGGCTCCCAAGGAATCAAAGATTCGCTGATTTTGTACCAGTTCGATGTACAAATAGGATGATTCGTTCCGGCCTAATAAGTCAGACAATAAATCAATCGCATGATATCCCGCTTCATAACGACCCACCACTGGATAGGCCAGATAGATACGATTAGAGGGAACATCAGCCTTAATTTCCATGCGACGATCTTCCGTCTGCATAGGCTCTTTCGGTAAATTCCGTTGCGGCTTTTTTCCTGCCGGAATGGGGGCAAACCACTTTTCGGCCAAGGCTTTCACCTCTTCCAATTTCACACGGCCGGCAACGACCAAAATCGCATTGCTTGGAACATAAAATTTCTGGAAGAATGCCTTCACATCTTCCAAAGTCGCCTCCTCGATATGCTTGATTTCCTTCCCGATGGTTGCCCATTGGTAGGGATGTTTTTCATAAATCATCGGACGGAATTTCAACCAAACATCGCCATAGGGTTGATTCAAATAGCGTTGTTTAAATTCCTCAATCACCACTTTGCGTTGCACCTCCAGAGACTGGGGATTAAACGCAAGGGATAACATCCGGTCGGACTCCAACCAGAATGCTGTCTCCAAGTTTTGGTAAGGCAAGGAAATGTAGTAATTCGTTAAATCCGGCGTCGTGAATGCGTTGTTTTCCCCACCGACAGATTGCAGTGGCGAATCATAATTTGGGATATTTACCGAGCCCCCAAACATTAAATGTTCAAACAAATGAGCGAATCCGGTACGCTCTGGATCTTCGTCTCGAGACCCCACATCATAAATCACATCCATCACGGCTAGCGTCGTGCTGGGATCCTCATGCACAATCACTTGAAGTCCATTGGATAAGGTGAATTGCTGAAATGAAATCATGAGGCTGTGGGAAAAATGAAATAGAAACAAAAGTAAAAAATTAGGCCCAAAAACCACAGAGCTTCCCTATTTTTACAAACCAAAATTTGATGATGCGTTTTTTATTTGTCTTAGTCCTCACACTCGTTTCTTTTTTGAGCCCCGCTCAATTGCTGCAGAATGCACAGGCACGTAGTCTTATCACGCAGGGACTGAACCACTTATACCAATACGATTTCAAAGAATCAACGGAAGATTTCAATAAAGTTAAGGCGCTGTACCCCAAGCATCCGGCCGGTTATTTGCTTTCGGCCATGCAATATGAACAACAGTTTTTTCCACTTAAAGATCATCCGGCGCAGAGTCGGGCCTATTTAGCCTTCCTCGAGTTATCCTACAATTTGGCACAAGAAGCCTTCGATAAGAATAACAATGATTTAGAAGCCTCCTTCTTTTGTACGGCATCGCTTGGATTTTTGGCAGCCTACGAGGCCGACAACCAAAATTTCATGAAAGCGGTTTCCTATGCACGTAAGGCCTATGCCTTTATGAAAATAGGGATCAAAAACACGGAGCGCCAACCGGAATTTTTATATTCCTCGGGTATCTACAATTACTACCGCGTCGCCTACCCCGAATTGCATCCGATTATTAAGCCCTTGATGGTCTTTTTCGAAGAGGGCAACAAAAAAACGGGCTTAGCCATGCTGGAAGCCGGGACCCGGAAAACCATTTTTGTTCGGAACGAATCCCTGTTTTATTACAGCTATGTCTTCAACAAATACGAAGGAACGCCCCAAAAAGGACTTCCCTACAACACCCAATTGATTCAACAATTTCCGAATAACCATTGGTATATTTTGCAACGCGCTGAGTTACTAACCTTATCGGGACAATACGAAGCCGCCGAGCCATTC
>JBDKFF010000024.1:0-2766 GCA_039798865.1 Bacteroidota bacterium | reverse complement strand
CATGAAAATATTGGTACAGTTTTTGAGGCGCAGGCGGCCACACTTTCTGCCCGACAAAAATGGTTGGCCTCCGGAAGTGTCATTACGGGTCGTATCGTTTTAGATAAGGGAGCCGTGAAGGCCATTCAAAATCGTAAGAGCTTATTGTCGGTCGGTGTCCTGGAATACATCGGTGAATTCGAAAAAGGGGAGGTCGTAGAAATCCTTGACCCCTCTAAAAATTCGGTTGCGATTGCACGCACACGTTATTCGAAATCTGATCTTATTGCGTCTGTGGAGAGCAGAGAGGTGGCGAATGCGGATGATATCGTTATTTGGTAGGTTAGAGGTTAGAGGTAAGAGATAAGAGGTGTGGGGATTATTTTTGGTTCTTTCGCAGGGTGATTAATGCTGATCCTAATAATCTTTGTAATTCAATAACGTCAAGAGATAATTCTTGATAAATTGCTTTATCTAAAATTTGGCTGGCTTCCAATAGCTGAATCCAATATTCAGTTTCTTTTGCTTCTTTATAAGCAATGGAAAGTTTGAATTCAAAATCTTTTCTTGAAAAAGCTCCTCTGCTCTCTACAACATTCGCTCCGATTGATGTACCACAACGAAGTAATTGTTTACCGATAACGTATTCTTTTTTTGTGTTAATAAGCTTTTGATAAACGCTTACAACTTTCAATGCGAATTGAAATGATTTAACTGGGATGATACTCGTTGATTTCATGGATTTCGGATTTATACAACAAGCTTAGTTACATAAATCCGAAAAAAAATTATTCAAGTTGATAATTGAGAAAATTTATCAATAAATAGAACAACCCTTACCTCTTACCTCTTACCTCTAACCTCTTACCTCTAACCTACCACAACCGCTCTCCCGCTTTCCACATCCGCCTCCACGGCCTTGTATTTAACGTTTTCTTTGATGCTTCCATCTTGGTATTGAACGGTTACGCGTTGATTACGGTCGGCGATTTTAATCGCTTGGCGAGGTGCTACGCGTTCCGCTTGGCCTGCGGATGGGTCATGGTAACCGTGTTCCTCTTGAGCTCCGGCCAAACCTCCCAATAAGGAAGACAAAGCCTCATCCTTGCTCATTTGCAATTTAGGAGCTTTTTCTTTCGGGGCTTTAGGTGCCGTTTGGTTGGTCGATTGAGCTGCTGGGATTTCTGCTTTAATCACAAAGCTGATGGTATCCGAGTTGACACGCGCCACAAAGCGTTGGAATAGATTGACCGCCTCAAATTTATAAATCAATAGGGGATCCTTCTGCTCGAACACCGCATTTTGTACGGATTGTTTCAAGTCATCCATCTCGCGTAAGTGCTCCTTCCATTCTTGGTCGATCAGCGTCAAGGTGATGAATTTCTCCATCTCAGAAATCACTTCTTTCCCTTGCGTAGCAATGGTCTTATCGGCATCTACCACAACTCCCGTCACCATGTGACCGTTTGAGATAGGAACCTGTATGCCTGAGAATCCTTGACGCTTTGCTTCCTCCGCGACTTGAATCACTTGCTGGGCAATGATTTCATTCTTCGACTTGTAATGCATTTCTGCCGCCAAGAACAATTGCTCCGTGCGCTTGTCTACCGGAAGACGATTAAATTCTTCGGCGGTGAATGGTGGTTCCATGCCCAACAATTCAATGACCTTTAATTCAAGTTCCTCGTAATTCGAATAGCTTGTCGTGATGTCTTGGCAAACATCGAATAGAATATTAATGATGTCAAGTGATAAACGCTCGCCCAATAAGGCATTTTGACGACGCTTGTAAATCGCATTACGCTGGTAGTTCATCACGTCATCGTATTCCAATAAACGCTTACGTATACCAAAGTTGTTTTCTTCTACTTTCTTTTGCGCGCGCTCAATCGAGTTCGTAATCATCGAGTGCTGAATCACTTCGCCCTCTTCCATACCCAAACGATCCATCACCTTAGCAATACGATCCGAACCGAATAAACGCATCAAGTTATCTTCCAAGGATACGAAGAATTGAGATGATCCCACATCTCCCTGCCGACCGGCACGACCACGTAACTGGCGATCGACCCGACGGGACTCATGGCGCTCTGTACCGATAATCGCTAAACCACCTGCGGCTTTCGACTCAGGGCTCAACTTAATGTCGGTACCACGTCCTGCCATGTTGGTGGCAATAGTTACCTTGCCCGACTGTCCGGCTTCCGCAACAATTTCCGCCTCACGTGCGTGCTGCTTCGCGTTCAAGACATTGTGTTGAATCTTACGGATATTGAGCAGTCGGCTTAATAATTCCGAATTTTCTACGGAAGTTGTTCCTACAAGGACCGGACGGCCTGCAGCTACTAATTCCTGAATTTCTTCCGCAACGGCATTGTATTTCTCACGGACAGTGCGGTATACTTTGTCCTCCTGATCTTTACGTTGGATCGGACGGTTTGTTGGAATCGAAACCACATCCAATTTGTAAATCGTCCAGAATTCACCCGCCTCTGTTTCGGCTGTACCCGTCATACCACCCAATTTGTGGTACATACGGAAGTAATTCTGCAAAGTAATTGTGGCATAAGTCTGCGATGCATCTTCTACATTCACCCCTTCTTTTGCCTCGATCGCTTGGTGTAAACCATCGGAATAACGACGGCCTTCCATCACACGACCGGTTTGCTCGTCGACAATCTTCACTTTGCCCTCCACCAAGATGTATTCGGTATCTTTTTCGAAGAGGGTATAGGCCTTTAATAATTGGTTAACCGTATGGATACGAGATGCTTTCTCGTTGTATTC
>JBDKFF010000023.1:0-4063 GCA_039798865.1 Bacteroidota bacterium | reverse complement strand
TCATCGGTTCCGGCTAATAAAGATCCCATCATTACTGTACTCGCTCCTCCAGCAATGGCTTTCGCTACATCACCTGAATAACGAATACCGCCATCTGCAATTACCGGCACATCGTATTTCGCTAATGCTTTCGCAGCTTCGTATACGGCTGTTAATTGCGGCATTCCGACACCCGCAATGATACGCGTGGTGCAAATACTTCCTGGGCCTACGCCAACTTTCACCGCATCGGCTCCGGCTTCCGCTAAGGCAACCGCCGCTTCACCTGTCGCGATGTTACCTACGATGACATCCAGGTTGGGGAATGATTTTTTGACGTTCTTCAAGGCATCAATTACGCCTTTGGAGTGACCATGTGCTGTATCGATACTAATAACATCGACACCCACATTCACTAGGGCTTGTACACGGGCAATTAAATCAGGAGTTACCCCAACGGCCGCCCCTACGCGCAAACGACCTAGGGAATCTTTTGATGCCAACGGATGTGACTTGCGTTTTAAGATATCTTTATAGGTAATCAAACCGATGAGCTTGCCGTTCTTATCGATGATGGGTAGTTTCTCAATTTTATATTCTTGCAGAATGCTCTCGGCTTCTTCCATGCTAATGCCTTCCTTGGCCGTGATCAAATTGTCTTTGGTCATGATTTCAGCCACCGGACGAGCGGTCTGCTTTTGGAATCGTAAATCACGATTCGTCAAAATTCCCACCAAACGACCCGCATCATCAATCACGGGAATACCACCAATCTTGAATTCCTTCATGATTCGTTGGGCGTCGCCAAGTGTCTGATTATCCTTCAAAGTAACTGGGTCGATGATCATGCCCGACTCGGAACGCTTCACTTTGCGAACCTGAGCGGCTTGTTGGTCAATCGTCATGTTTTTGTGAATGATACCAATTCCTCCTTCCTGTGCTAAGGCAATTGCGAGGTCGGCTTCCGTAACCGTATCCATTGCCGCTGAAACAATCGGAATGTTCAGGGTGATGTTACGCGTTAAACGAGAAGCTGTACTTACTTCGCGGGGAAGAACTTCTGAATAGGCAGGCAACAACAATACGTCATCGTATGTTAAGGCCTCAAAAAGAAATTTGTTGGAATCGAGCATGGCAAATAATTTGATGGAGTGTGAGAACTACTCTTATTTGCCGGACAAAATTACAGGATTTTTTTGATTTTTTTTCACCAACGGCGAAAATTACTTGAATTGGAAAGTATGCGGATTTTTAACCATGATTTTTTTCTTAAAAATCTGAAATTTTAGATTTTATGGAGTAAATTGCGGCTTCATTTTTTAAGCCTTTGTAATGAACTATCAACCACAAGATTTTCTGCCGATATTCGTTCAGCTTCTAGCAGCATTAGCCTTTATTTTTGCAACCATGTTTGCAACGCACGCCTTGGGTCCCAAGCGCCACTCGGCCAAGAAGGATGATACCTTCGAATGCGGGATTGAGTCTATTGGTGATGCACGTACGCCTATCTCTGTTAAGTATTTTCTAGTCGCGATCTTATTCGTGCTTTTCGATATTGAAATTGTGTTTATGTACCCTTGGGCGGTTAATTTCCGCGAATTGTCATGGAATGGCTTCTATGATATGTTGGTATTCATGGGTCTGTTGTTAGCGGGCTTTGTGTACGTAATCAAAAAAGGAATTTTAAAGTGGGAAAAATAAACATTCGGGCCTAGGTCCTTGTTTATCATTCATCAGATAAAAAGATATGAGTAATTCAACGGTTAATGTTGCTGAAGCGCCTCCTGGAATCGAAGGAGCAGGTTTTTTTGCTACAAGTTTAGATAATTTGGTCGGTTTGGCTCGTGCGAACTCGCTCTGGCCATTGCCATTTGCGACGTCATGTTGCGGGATTGAGTTCATGTCGACGATGGCATCTCATTATGATATTGGTCGTTTTGGTGCGGAACGTTTGAGTTTTTCTGCCCGTCAAGCCGATGTCTTGATGGTCATGGGAACGATTTCTAAGAAAATGGCTCCGGTGGTGAAGCAAGTATATTTACAGATGGCAGAGCCCCGTTGGGTGCTATCGGTTGGTGCTTGTGCATGCTCTGGCGGTATTTTTGATACCTATTCAGTGTTGCAGGGAATCGATCGGATTATTCCGGTGGACGTCTATGTGCCGGGTTGCCCGCCACGTCCGGAGCAAATTTTGGATGGCTTTATGCAGATTCAAGAATTAGCGAAGAAAGAAAGTACACGTCGTAGAAATGAGCCAGAATACAAGGCTCTATTAGCTTCATACGGAATCGAATAAGTATATGAACGATCAAATAATCGAAGCGCTTCTAGCGCAGTTTGGTGAGGAAGGTGTGTATGGAATAGGGGAGTCGCACGGCATTTTGCAAGTGACGACGGAGGTAGAGAATATCGTACCTATGATCCATTTTTTGTACGCACATCCTGTTTTCAAGTTTCAGTTTTTGACGGATTTAGCCGGGATTCATTTTCCTGACGCAAAGGGTCAAGAATTAGGAGTGATTTACCACTTGCATAGTTTGGAAAACAACGTACGTCTTTGGATTAAGGCCTATGCGCCTATCGAAGCGCCTAATTTCCCTACGATTACAGACCTTTTTGCTACAGCAAACTGGATGGAGCGCGAGGCGTTCGATTTTTATGGTATCATCTTCGAAGGTCACCCTAATTTGACCCGTATCCTAAATATGGACGAGATGGATTACCACCCGATGCGTAAAGAATATCCGCTAGAGGATGCGACGCGTCACGATAAGATTGATGAATTGTTTGGACGATAATAAAAAGACATGTCTGAAATAGCTTTAGTAAATAATCCTAACGTAGGTCTAGATAAAACACAAAAAGGGGGACCTTATGTGAATGAATTGTCTACGTTAAATTTAGGTCCAACGCACCCGGCAACCCACGGTATTTTCCAAAACATCTTAACGATGGACGGTGAAACGATTGTGGATGCGGAGCAAACGGTAGGATATATTCACCGTGCTTTCGAAAAGATCGCAGAACGTCGTCCTTTCTACCAAATCACCACTTTAACAGACCGCATGAACTATTGTTCAGCTCCTATTAATAATATGGGCTGGCACATGACGGTGGAGAAATTGTTAGGAATTGAAGTTCCAAAGCGTGCGCAATACATGCGTGTGATCATGATGGAGCTTGCTCGTTTAACGGACCACATCGTTTGTAACTCCATTCTAGCGGTAGATACCGGAGCCTTAACGGGTTTCTTGTATGTCTACCAATGGAGAGAGTTTATCTATGAGATTTATGAGGAGATGTGCGGTGCACGTCTGACCACGAATATGGGTCGTTTCGGTGGCATGGAGCGTGATCTTACGCCTGTGGCGATCGAAAAAATCCAAAAATTATTAAAAGAACTTCCAGCGGCTTTGAAAGAGTTCGAAGGCTTGGTGATGCGTAACCGTATCTTCATGGATCGCACGCAAAACGTAGGAGGTATCTCAGCAGAACGCGCATTAAACTATGGATTCACGGGTCCGAACTTGCGTGCTGCAGGTGTAGATTACGATGTACGTGCAATGAACCCCTATTCTTCTTACGAAGATTTCGAATTCGATGTACCCGTAGGAACGAAAGGTGATACCTACGATCGTTTCCTAGTACGTGAAGAGGAGATGTGGCAAAGTTTGCGCATCATCCAACAGGCGATGGACAACCTTCCTGAAGGTCCATACCACGCTGATGCGCCGCATTATTATTTACCAGACAAACAAGACGTCTACCACAACATGGAGGCTTTGATCTACCACTTCAAAATTGTGATGGGAGAGATCGATGCACCGGTAGGGGAGGTTTATCATTCAGTCGAAGGCGGAAACGGGGAATTAGGTTTCCATTTAGTTTCTGATGGGGGTCGTACACCGTACCGTTTGAAATTCCGTCGTCCCGGATTTATATATTACCAGGCTTTCCCAGAGATGATCAAGGGAACCACCCTTTCAGATGCGATCGTAACGATGTCATCGATGAACGTAATTGCAGGAGAGTTAGATACATAAGACATGAGCAAGATTGTTTTCCCAGCAGAAACGCTGGAATT
>JBDKFF010000022.1:0-2856 GCA_039798865.1 Bacteroidota bacterium | reverse complement strand
CGCATCCGAAAGAATTTATCCACACGCTTCAAATCGGTAAAGAGCAACTCCTAATCTTCATCATAACAATCATTTTTACTTTGGTGGAAGACTTGTTAATAGGTATCGCAGCGGGAATTCTGACGGAAATCGTTATCAATCTATTTAATGGCAAGCCTTTACGAGTTATTTTCAGTACGCCAACTGAGGTTTCATTTACGGATGATACTTACCTAGTTGAGATTTCCGATGCGGCGGTGTTTACGAATTTCCTTGGGATTAAACGTAAGTTGGAAGCCTTACCAACGAAATTTAAGGTGATCATAGATTTATCCAAAACCAATTTAGTCGACCACTCCGTGATGGAAAACTTGGAACACTTTAAGCATGATTATGAGCGCGAAGGCGGTTCAGTTATGATCGTTGGCCTGGATTCGCACCGCGCTGTTTCTAATCACAAAGCTGCAGCGAGGAAGAAGAACTAAGAACTAAGAGTTAAGAACTAAGAGTTAAGAACTAAGAGTTAATTGGTTAAGATAATTTTAGTTCTTAGTTCTTTGTTCTTATGTCCAATTCATACGTCTTGCAATTCGAATTATTTTGAATATATTTAAATCAATTTAAACCTATTGCATGAAACGAAATCCTTGGCTGCTCACGCTAGTCATCTCTTTTTATTGTATTTCAAGTTTCGGACAAATTTGGGTTTCAGAACCTAGTCTAGGAAAAATGCTTGCAAAACAAGCATTGTATCAACCTACAACAACCAAGACGGGTATTCTCATTAATACACAAAAGCAATTTCAATCCATTGATGGATTTGGCTATACCCTAACGGGTGGAAGTGCACAATTGATTTATGCACTCGAAGCCTCGAAAAGAAAGGCACTCCTTGAAGAGTTATTTGGTCAAGGACCTTCGTCCATCGGTATTTCCGTTTTACGCATTGCTGTGGGAGCCAGTGATTTAGATGGACAGGTTTTTTCTTACGATGATGTGCCATCAGGCCAAACGGACCCGTGGTTGAAACAATTCTCCTTAAAAGCTTCGCAAGCGGATTTAATCCCCTTAATGCAGGAGATCAAAAAAATCAACCCCAAGATAAAATTCATGGCAACGCCTTGGTCGCCACCCGCTTGGATGAAGGATAATCAATCTTCGAAAGGGGGAAGCTTGCTTCCAGCTAATTATGAGGTATATGCCAACTACCTTATACGCTATTTGCAGGAAATGAAGGCCTTGGGATTAGAAATGGACTATTTAACGCCTCAGAATGAACCCTTGCATCCAGGCAATAATCCCAGTTTATTGATGTTGGCCTCCGAGCAAAACCTATTCATTAAAAACCATTTGGGACCCGCATTTCAAAAAGCAGGATTAAAAACGAAGATCATCGTATATGATCATAACTGCGATAAGCCAGAGTATCCCTTAGAAATTCTGAATGATGCCATCACCCGCCAATACGTAGCTGGATCAGCCTTTCACTTGTATAATGGGGATATTTCAGCGCTTGGACAAGTTCGAAAAGCACATCCCGATAAAGATGTTTATTTCACTGAACAATGGACGGGTGCCAAAGGTGATTTTGCCGGCGACTTCCATTGGCATATGAAAAACGTCATTATTGGCGCCCTCAATAACGATGCCAAAACGGCTTTGGAGTGGAACTTAGCGAATGACCCCAATTGGGAACCGCATACACCCGGCGGATGTACGGAATGCAAGGGCGCTTTGACGATTGATAAAAATGGTCAAATACTCCGAAACCAAGCCTATTACATTATTGCGCAAGCCTCGAAATTCATCCCTACCGAATCAAAACGAATTGAAATCAGTAATTTACCTAAAGGAGTGAATGGAGTGGCTGTTCAACGGCCCGACAAGAAAGTGGTCGTGCTTTTACAAAATGAAACACCAAATACCATCAATACATCGGTAGGGTTTGGTGGAAAATATTGGAATTTGGAGTTAACTAAGGAAAGTATTGTTAGTATTCTATTAGATTGAGAGATCTTAATTAAATTATTAACCCCAGGTTTCAACCTGGGGATTCCCTAGGCTAAAGCCTAGGGCTATAAAACGAGGAACTATGAAAACATTCAACATCAACCGCCGTCATTTCCTGAAAGGGGCATCCGCAGGATTGGCCATGACAACTTTTGGAGCCTATGGGCTGGATTTAGTGAATCCAAACAAACCTCTACGCGTCGGTCTAATCGGTGCGGGATGGTATGGGAAAAGCGATTTGTTCCGTTTGATGCAGGTAGCACCCGTGGAAGTGGTGGCGCTCTGTGATCCGGACCGAAATATGTTGACGCAAGCGGGACAGTTGGTTGCTGCCCGACAAAAATCGCGTAAAACGCCTCGTTTATACGGCGATTACCAAAAGCTTTTGGCCGAAAATCAATTAGACATTGTTTTAATTGGTAGTCCAGATCATTGGCATCCTTTGCAAATGATTGATTCGGTGAAGGCCGGAGCCAATGTATATGTTCAAAAACCGATCTCGGTAGATGTTTTGGAGGGGGAAGCCATGGTCGCCGCCGCCAGAAAATATGGAAAAACGGTTCAGGTTGGTACCCAACGGAAATCAACTCCGCACATCATTGAAGCAAAAAATAAGATTGTAGACTCCGGAATGTTGGGCAAAATCGCCCATGTGGAGATGTATTGCTACTATCACATGCGGAATAATGGCAATCCACCGGTGCAAGCGGTTCCCGACTTCTTCGATTATGAAACTTGGACTGGCCCAGCTCCTTTACGTCCCTATGACGGCTTACCACATACCCGTTGGTGGAGAACATTTAACGAATACGGAAATGGGATTATGGGCGACATGTGTGTCCACATGTTCGATACGGCACGTTGGTT
>JBDKFF010000021.1:0-5378 GCA_039798865.1 Bacteroidota bacterium | reverse complement strand
TTGAGCAAATTGTCTCACAAAAGTATTTGGCATTCTTCATGAATTCTGGAATGGAGGCCTATTTTAACTGGAGACGTACAGGGTTCCCTAAATTCTACACGGGAGTAGGAAATGGGAATTCGAGCCGCATCGCGTTGCGTTGGATTTATCCGACCTCTGAGCGTACGACCAACCTAAAAAATTATACAGCGGCAATTACAAGCCAATATGCTGGAAAAGACGACATCAATGATGTGATGTGGTTGATTAAGTAATTACTTGTTTTCTAATGTTGATTAATGATTCTTTACTAAGTGGCAGGACTTTGTTCTGCCACTTATTCTTATTTCGGCTCTTTCGAGTATCTTAACAATTCGATAATATTCAATCATCCACTTTCCATTAAATTTGCTAAATTTCGAATTCCTTAAATTATTTTATATGTTCGGACTCGATCCAACTCTCCTCTTTTTATTGTTCTTCTGTCTATTTGCGGCCTGTGCTTTTGAATTTGTCAACGGCTTTCATGATACAGCAAATGCAGTAGCAACGGTTATTTACACGCACTCTTTAAAGCCGACTCAAGCGGTTGTTTGGTCAGGTTTTATGAACTTTTTGGGCTTATTAACCGGCGGGGTAGGTGTAACCATGAGTATTATAGGATTGCTCCCCACCGAGCTGCTCATCGATGCGAATGTTTATCATTCGATGGCCATGGCTTTATCCTTATTAATTTCGGCCATCGTATGGAATTTAGGGACTTGGTATTTGGGGATTCCCGCATCGAGTTCACATACCTTGATTGGTTCAATCATAGGAATTGGAGTAGGTCACGCGCTTTTACCGGAGAATTCGAATAAGGGTATTTCGGCGATCAACTGGGATAAAGCGATCGAAATTGGACAGGCGCTATTGTTATCTCCATTATTTGGTTTCGCCATGGCCATCATCTTGATGTATATTTTGAAGAAGACGATTCAAAACAAGGCGATCTTTAAAGAACCCAAGAAAAATACGCCTCCACCGATGTGGATCCGTGCGATTTTGATAACAACCTGTACACTGGTTTCCTTTTTCCACGGTCGGAACGACGGTCAAAAAGGTATCGGCTTGGTAATGGTTATTTTAATTGCCTTTCTTCCAGGTTATTTCGCTGTGAATACGAATTTGAATCTTGTAGAGGTTAAATCCAGTTTAACGCAGGTTAGGCAAATCGTAACGAAGATTGATACATTGCCTTTGTCTGAAAAGGAAGTGGAAAGCTACCATAAAATATTAAAAGCGGGGGATGAGTTGAATCTAATTCTGAAAGATGGTTTGACAACCGCAAAATTAACGGTTGATCAAAAATTTCAAATCCGAAAGGCCGCTTTAACAATCAATAAGAATGCCAAGAAATTAATTGAAAGCGAATCCGTTGCCTTGTCTGCGTCAGATTTAAATACCTTAAAAGTGGCGACCGCAGGCAAGAAAGCTCCGTTTATTTCGTACGGAGCGAGTTCTTCGACAGGTTTAGCGGGTATAACAGATTTTGCTCCAGCTTGGGTCATGTGGTTAGTCGCCCTTTCCTTAGGACTTGGAACAATGGTCGGCTGGAAGCGTATCGTGGTAACGATCGGTGAGAAAATTGGCAAGAACCACTTGACCTACGCACAAGGTGCATCCGCAGAATTAATCGCATCGCTTACCATTGGTTTAGCAACCGCTTATAAATGGCCAGTAAGTACCACGCACGTGTTATCATCCGGTATTGCAGGTACGATGGTGGCTAATCGTGGTATTAAAAATTTACAAGGTGGAACTGTGAAAAATATTGTGATGGCATGGGTATTAACTCTCCCGATTACCATTATTTTGTCAGCCACGCTCTTTGTTTTCTTCCGATGGATTACTGGATAATTTTATAACACATCACCAAAATTAAAAAGCCGGGGGAAATTCCCTCGGCTTTTTGTTTGTACTACCTTCATTAAATTAAACGTAATTTCTACCAAGTCGTGGATAATCCACCTTCATTCTTCGGACTGTAATTCGAAACATAAATAGGCTTACGAATTAAGTCACTCAATTGATAAGCAAAATTGGCTTGATGAACCCATTGCTGGTAAGCGCTTTGCACCGATTGATGCGTGGGTAAATAAGCGTGGAATATGTCCAAATCAAATATTCTTGCCTGTACGCCCGCACCGGATAATTCGCCATCATGCGCATTAATCATTTGCTCAATGTGATTTGGCACTGGCACCATCATGACCGGCTTGCCTAAATACATGGCTTCCGCGACCGACTCAAATCCAGCCGTCGAAATTAATCCAGCACATTGCGTCATCTTGTCCAAATACTTTTGTGCATCAATCGGATGAAAGGTCAACGAGGACGAATAGGTAAATTCCTTTTTATGAACGGGATGATCCCAAAAACAATCCAATTGCACCTCGGGGTGTTTATCCGACCATGCCATAATCTCATCCGCTAATCGGTAATGCGTTAAATAAGCCAGCCAATTTTCGCCTGCTACAGGCTTTATCGCTTTGACCTCTTGTCGTAAAAGAGGTGGAACCGTAATTATATGGCGTTTATTGTCATTGGGAATAGGACGGAAGGAAAGTCCCAATAATTTTTTCGAACCAATGGCCGTAATCTTCGTATTGATGTTGAGCAAAAAGCGATCCAACGCTTTCTCTGCAATCGATTCAAAATGCTCGCTCAATAAAAGGTATTGATGACCTATCGACATGCACGGAATTTTAGAGCCTGATTTCAGATTATACAATCCCGTAATCGACTCATAAAAATTGACGATCCCATCAGGTTGCAATTCATCAATGAATTCACCCAGTTGGGTCGCACTTTTCCAATACGTTCCGAATTTCGTGAACGCCTGCATGGCCGTTTTACCTAGTTGGACCGACTTCCCTTTCCCGTAATTAATCGAGGGGCTCTCATACTGAATGATCGGTGTATCGCCGATAAAATCCGCAAAAAATGCGGGTATTTTGCGACCCTCAAAAGAACCCACCGCATAGCCGATGACCTCATGACCGGCTTCTCGAGCGATTTGGGTTAATGAAATGGCCTGGGTTAAATGCCCGCGACCTTCGCCTTGGACGGTAAAGATGAATCTGCCCATATGATGTCAGTAAGTTCTTTTTGTAAATCAAATGTCGTGTAATCAATCAGCTGCCATTCGCCCGCATGTGTTTCCACGAGGGCTGTCAGCGATTCTACCCAATCGCCAGAGTTCATGTAGGTAATGTCACCGATCTGTTTTATCTCGGCTTTGTGAATGTGTCCACAGATAATCCCATCGGCACCTTTGGCTTTAGCTAATTCAGCTAATTTTTCTTCAAAATCAGAAATGAAATTAACGGCAGCTTTTACCTTTTGCTTAATTACTTGAGACAAAGAGTAGTATGGCTTTCCTTGCCATGTGCGGTATTGATTATACCATTTGTTCAGCCACAAAAGAAAGGTGTAACCGATATCACCTAAATAGGCGAGCCATTTCATTTGGCTGGTGATGCTATCAAAAATATCTCCATGCGTGATGAAGTATTTTTTACCATGCGAGGCTAGCATGTAATCCTGACGGATCGAGAACTGCTTACCGATTTTTAAGGGTAAGATTTGATCCAAGAAATCATCGTGATTCCCGCGTAAGTAAATGACTTCCGTGTCAAAACGGTCCATCATTTTCAACACCGCACGGAAGAATCCGGTGTGCTTCTTTTTCCAAGAGCCTCCTTTTTTGAGTTGCCATCCATCAATGATATCCCCATTGAGAATCAGCTGGTGGCAGGAATGTGTTTTAAGGAATTGGTTTACTTCTTTGGCTTTTGCTCCCTTAGACCCTAGGTGTAAGTCGGAGATGACGATCGTCTTGTAGGTTGGCCGCATGGCGTATATTTTCGTTTAACAAAAATACATGCCCCCAATAAGGCGTTAATTACCAAAGTATTAGGAAATCATTAAGCTTTGGCAATCCGTCAAGAATTGCCAAAGCTCTAGATCTTATTAATCGATATTCGCCGTTTCTAACTTCGGCGCTAAGGTGTAGATAATCGCCCATGCCAACACATAGGCCGATCCACACAGCAAGAAGATAATGTTATAGCCATCGTTGATGTCGCCGGCCAATTTGTATTTGTCCAACAAATAACCCACGATCATCGGGAAGAAAATACCGCCCACAGAACCCGCCATTCCACCGATACCAATCACCGAACTAACGGCTTTCTTCGGGAACATGTCGGTCGCGATTGAATAGATATTCGCACTCCACGCCTGATGCGCCGCTGCTGCCAAAGAAATCAAGGCAACGGCCTGCCAGATGTTTTCGCAATAACGCGCTAACATGATCGGAACAACCGCCAAGGCGAAGCCCAACATGGAGAATTTACGCGCTTTGAACGAAGGCCAACCTTGATTAATCAAATAGCCGGATAGCCAACCGCCACCGATACTTCCGATCGTCGTCGCCGTATAAACAATAATCAATTCCAAGCTCGGTTTCTTTAAATCCAAGTGGAAACGCTCGTTGAAATAAGATGGCAACCAGAATAAGAAAAACCACCAGATCGGGTCGGTCAACATCTTTCCGAATACGAATGCATAGGTTTGTTTAAACCCGAACAAACGACCCCACTTAACCGGATCTTGATTCTCGTCCTTCTCCTCTTTGTCGGCATGGATATAATCAAATTCCGCCTGCGACAACATTTTATGCTTAGAGGGCACTTCATAATAGAACCACCAGAAGATTAACCAGATAAATCCGATCGCACCCGTAACAATAAAGGCCATTTCCCATCCATAAATGCCCAAGATCCAGGGCACCAAAATAGGTGCTGCTACCGCCCCGATATTCGCCCCCGAATTGAAAATTCCCGTTGCTAAGGCACGTTCGTTTTTAGGAAACCATTCGGCCGTGGTCTTAATCGCAGCTGGGAAGTTTCCTGCTTCGCCTAATCCCAACAAACCACGCATGAATGCGAAGCTTAAGGTTCCCGTTGCCAAGGCGTGCAACATGGCAGCAATACTCCAAACGACGATGGAAATGGAATAACCTAATTTAGTACCGATACGGTCGATGATACCACCGAATCCCAAAAGACTAATGGCATAGGCCGCCTGGAAAGTAATAACAATGTTCGAGTAATCCGTTTCCGACCAGTTGAACTGATCTTCCAAGACAGGCTTTAACAATCCAATTACTTGACGATCCAAGTAATTGATGGTCGTCGCGAAAAAGAGCAGCGCGCAAATTCGCCAACGGTAAGTTCCTATTTTATTCATGGTTTAGAGGGTTTTTTGGTTGGCCTTTACAAGCCTTGGTAGATTTTGATTAAATCACTAATGGTATTCGTAATCGACTGATAATCTTGTTTGGCTATCAAAGC
>JBDKFF010000020.1:0-4159 GCA_039798865.1 Bacteroidota bacterium | reverse complement strand
TATTTGTCATATTGGACACGTACTGATTATCAGATTAATGGAATTTGGAAGGAAAGCTAAACACAATAATAGTAAAACACTCTTACCTCTTACCTCTTACCTCTTACCTCTTACCTCTTACTTACTTCTTCTCCCACCACCACTTCGAGAAACTCGTTGTAAACAAAAGACTCGATCCAATCGTCTGATTGATTTGGTACGAGTTCAAAGA
Organism: Bacteroidota bacterium; assembly: GCA_039798865.1. Classification (GTDB taxonomy): domain Bacteria; phylum Bacteroidota; class Bacteroidia; order Cytophagales; family Spirosomataceae; genus Aquirufa. Next base: position 3,948 of record JBDKFF010000020.1, on the reverse strand, counting down.
CCCTGCCAGCGAGGTCTGTACGTTTCGGTTATAAGTCTTAAGTCGTAATGAACCCTCCCGGTTAACAAACCATTCCAACGCCCAATCGCCTAATAATAACTGCGGACTTGTCTGATTTCGTGCATCCGTAAACCCGCCACTTCGGGTAATTCGCAAACGATCATTCACATTATAGGACGCGCGCAATTGTAAATTAGATAGCAAATCCTGATTCAAACTTCCTCCCCCTAAATACACATCCACGTTCAAATCCTTGTTGATCTTCGATGCTAGGTTGCTCAACTGATTCGAAAGCATCTCCGTGAAATTCCCCATCAAACTACTGATGGCAATTCCTGAGCCTCCGTAAGGCGAGACTAATTGACCAAACAATAAGACGTTACTTACCTGACGGGTCAACTCCTGTTCATCCGTCCGAATACGGTTCGCAAATGCCGTCACAGCCCCATTCAAATGAACGTCTTTGGGATAATCCCGAACGCCGATGTCGAAACTGATGTTGGGCGATAATAAGCGGTTCTGTAAATTGATCGTCACATCCACCGGATAGCGACGCTTAAATTCGGGCAAATTAGATTTGTTGGTCGTATCCAATAAGATCGGAAAAAGTGATGCATATTGCGTGTAGACCGCCTTGATATCCACATTGGCTTCCAAAGGATCCCCCTTCCACGAAATCTTCGATCCCCGCTGAATCGCGAATTTCTTATTAATCAAATTCTGCAGCGTGAACGTATAATCCCCTTGATCAATCGCATAGTCGCCATTCATCTTGAAATCCCCCTTCTTGTCCAAGGTCATCTTGATATTCCCCATCCCGTAAACACGCATGATGTCCCCTTTTTGTTGGTCAAATTGCACCTCCCCATAGGCCTCCGGCGTAAAGGCTAAATTCAGGTCCATCGTGATCCCATCTTGTTTCAATTGGTTCACCAAAGGCTTCTGATTTAACTCCGCAGCAGCAGCTAAGCTATGGCTGTAAAACGAATAATCTCCCTGATCCGTTTGCTCATATTCACGGTCTAAGGGAATAAACAATCTTGTCCCCCGATCACTCTTCAAATCCGCCGAAATGACCAAGCCATCCAAAGTCCCCCGAATCGCAAAGGGTCCTGTTGCAAAACCGGTTCCGTAATAGATCGACTTCGGGTTTCGAATCGTATTCAATAATTTAAAACGTGATAAATCCGCCTTGAGATCCAATTCAAATGGACTTCCTTTCGGAAAGCTGAGTCGGGCATTCATGCGCGCCGTATTTCCTTCGGGGTCCTTTAGCAACCAGTTTTGACCGATGATTTGTCGGGAAGCAAACTGCACCGTATCCGCAAACAATATCCGGGTATTCAAATAATCAAAGGTCGTCTTGCCATTCCGAACGATAATCCGCCCATCCAATATAGGCTCCTGTATCCGCCCGCCGATTCGCAATTCTCCCGATGCCTCCCCGCCTAAATCCGAGAATAGCCCCTTGGCAAAAGGTTCAAGAATCTGCAAATTGGTCTTATTTAATTCCGCCCGAACATTCAATTTATCCGATTCCTCAAACGGCCGGTAAGTACCACTCAATGACAAAACGGATTCGCCCAAACGGTTTAAATGATAATTCAAATCCATCAGTTGGGACGCCGATTCATACGTACCCACCCCCTGCAAATCGCCAATGTAAAACTTATCCATCCGCAAAGAATCCAACAGAAGCCAAGAATCTAAACGGGTATTTTGATACCAGTTTTGCAGACTAAATTCCGCATTCATTTCGCCTTGCACCTTCGATGCAAACAAAGGAGCAAGTGTTCCTAATTGGAACTTCTTTACCTTCAATTTCAGCGTCTCCGTCGAATCCATCGAGATACTTCCCTGCAAGGCAATCGACTGCTTTTTATTCGAAATCAATACGTGTTCCGCCTTCAGATCTTGGCCTTGAATCCGAACTCGATTCTCTGGATCGATGGACCAATCTTGCCCCAAAATACGAACATAGGAATCCTTGAATTTCAAGGATAAACCATCCTTTTCAAATTTCCAAAGGCCTCCTAAATGCGCCATGTTTTCTTCCCCTTGCTGCTTGAAATCCAAGCCGAAATTAATTCGGTCTTGGTCCCAGAGGGCGTCCAACTTAAAATTTTCGGTCGGGGTTAAGAAATTCAATTGCTGCTTTCGCGATTGAAAAATCAAACTAGAGGATACCTCGGGACCTCCCAAATATTTGGAACTTTGGAACGAAAATACCGATTGATAAAACGAATAGCCTCCCATCACCAAAGTATCTGGATAGGCCTCTAAACTGACCTGAAAACTACGTCCTTTGGTGATATTCCCGGAGAAAACAGTGTTGTGTGCCACACCCAAGGAAGGGAAAAAGCGACTCAACAAAGGTGCCGCATCGTGGCAAACGATGGTGAAATCTGCGCCGTACCGACTTTCCGTATCATGGGTTTTGGAGGCATAATAGACATTCCGTTCCTGCTCGTTTTTCTGGAAATAGAGTTGGTATTCATCCCACAATTGCAGCAATTCGTTTTGCATGCGGCTTGGCACAAAATCCCCATTCACTTCCACAGAAACATAGGGGGAATTCAACGAATAATGCCGTTTACCACCCGAACGAACATCCGAATTAAACGAAACCAAATCCATGGATAAATCCGCCATGTTGGGTTTCTGAAGATAAACGTCTTGGAAGAATCCACGTCCGGTTAAATCATCCCAGGAATTCAATGATAAATCAACATCAAAGGCCGTTTTTAGTCGAATGGCCTCCTTCGTGAAATGTAAAGTGGCTAAATCGGCCCGCTCAATTCGCCCGTCCAATTGGTACAAGGGCTTCGACTGACGCAAATTAATTTCCCCTTCCATGGTGGCCAATAAATGAGAATCCTTCACCGCCACGGTACCCTTGAATAATTGCTTCTGCAAATTACCCTTCAAACTCACTCGCTTGTAGGCGTATTTATTGAAATTGATTTCCGAAATCATGCCGTCAAAGTCGACATTTGCTGAGGCATTCGAAAATCCCGTTCCTTTGATTTTAGCCGTCAAATCGATGGTACCGAGGTAGTCTTCCAATACCAATAATTTTCCGAGTTTAAACTTCTTTAGAGCGACCCGACCATCATACCCCGACAACGCCATGGAATCGCGCATCCGCATCGAAAAATCTCCCTCCAAGTAGCCTAAACCTGTATTGCCTTTGCCGGCTGTCCGGAAGTTGGCATTCGTACCTTTAAACAAACCGGAGAAGGAAACGGGTCCAAGAATCCGCATTTTATCTGCGGCCGGTTTGGTGATAAATACGGCTAAATCCTCGGGAATAAATAATGAATTTTGCATCACAAAATCCATCTGGGTCTTCGGGATATCGGGTAAGCCTTTGAATGAGAAATCACCTCGTAGGACACTCTTGGTGCCGAAACCTAATTGGAAATTCTTCAATGCCAAATCTCGCACGGTACCGGACAACTTTCCCTGCAACTTGTAATTGCCTTTGTACGGATACATGGACTCGACGAATCGGCCGACATCATTTGAGTTCAGACGTGCATTGACTAAATTGGCCTGCATATTTGCCTTATCAAACCATTCCGTCAAATCGTCAATTTTCTTGTAATTGACCAAAAACTGATTGGCGATGTAGGAATCATTGACCGACAAATCCAATTGATCAAAGCGCATTTGGCGATCACAAATCATGAAATGCGTATTCATGCGCTTAACTTGCAATCGGGTCATTTCATGCGCGGCGCGGAAGCCAACGGTCTCTAAGCCAATCGTATCCCCTTTGGAATAGAATTGTTTTACCTTGGAATTAATGTGCGAAACGGTAAAATGTGATAAGTCGAAATGCGTACTTGTAGCTAAATTGGGCTCTTGTTCGTCGTCTAAAATAAACTTCCCATCCACGACATCCGCTTCCCGAATGATGAAGACGCTAGAACCTTGGGAGGGACC
>JBDKFF010000019.1:0-3975 GCA_039798865.1 Bacteroidota bacterium | reverse complement strand
CTTATTTGCCCCTGAATGAAGATTCGAAGGACTATTCAAGTACTGGGAATAATCTCACGGGTAATGCGGTGAAAACTACAGGGCGTAGAAATGTAAGAAATTCAGCTTATGCGTTCAATGGGTCGAATAGTTATTTGACCTTAAGCTCACCGAGGAATTTGCCAAGTAATAACTCCGTTTACTCGATTTCTGTTTGGTTTAAAGCCAATGTGTGGAACAGGGAAATGGCTATTTTGGGTTATGGCCCTTCGGGTACTGCAGCCGCGAGTAATTACATGAAGACGATGCCATCAGCGGGCTTGCTGCATTATCACTGGAATTTAGATTTTACCATTACCCGTAATCTTTACACAAACTTCTGGACGCATGTCGTTATTACCTATGATGGTGCTACAGAGCGTTATTATGTGAATGGTCAGTTGATCAATACCTGGCCACATCCGGCAAGTCCTTTGTTCGTCAATCCCACTATTTTATCGATCGGTGCTCGGGTCGTTAACCTAGCCGCGAATGATGTGAGGGAATATTTTAATGGATCAATCGATGAGTTAAGAATTTATAACCGCGTCATTTCCCAAGCTGAGGTATCTACGCTTTATAGCTTATAAAGTTTCGGAATTCGAGCCTTGACATTTGAAATTTAATTGGAAGCGACTATCTTGGATTTACAAAGCCCTGAATAGGCCCTAGTTCTAATTGATATCAAATGAAACGCTTCTGGCCCTTACTAGGTCTTTGGTTGTTGCTGTCCCTTGGGGTACGGGCTGATGATTCCTTTGTCCCGACCAAGTTTTCGCGTGATATTCGTTATCGGAATCCCCAGTTTCTCTGGTTAACATGGGATGATGCTTTTCGCAAGGAGGCCAATTATTTTTCCTATGCCAATGTCGGCGATTTAGAGCGAATCTTAGAAACGCAATGGGCGTCCGCTCGAAAGAAAAATGAGGTTGATTTGATGGTCAAAGCGGCGATTCCGTTGTCGATGGTTTATCACAATCAGGCTAAATTTACCCAAGGCCTGCCATTTCTTGAGTTTTTATTTCGGAATAAAAAGCATGTTCCCGACTACTATTGGCGGCATATTCTGATCAAATTAGAGGAGGAATACCGCGGGAAGAATGACATCGAAAAGGCGATACCCATTCGTCAATTGCGAATAGAGTCGGGCTACGTGAAAACCTTCTGGGAGATTTACCGAGAGTGCGGGCTTTTTGAGGATGCCTTACGCGATTTTCGTCAGTTTCAGCCTGTCCCACCTCCGGGCGATTATGCGCGCCTGTTTTATTTGTTGCGCTTGGGTTGGTTGTATACCGATGTTAAGAATTATCCCAAGGCCTATGAGACCTATGCGCAGGGCTTTCGGGAGGTAGCAACGGTGCGCGCTGCCGCGAAAAAGGGGATGTTTTTGCCCAGGGAATTGACCTATTGGGAGGGTTTGTTTACCGGCCAAATGGCCAATATTCAGATGTTGCAAGGGGATTACGATCAGGTCATTCCTAAATTAGCATTTGATATTCGTTTGAGCGGCGATAATCCTGATAATCAAATTGCGAAGTTGATTCTATTAGCGAAGGCTCATTTGCATTTTAAGCAATGGGATGCAGCGAAAGTACAGCTCGATCGGGCCCGTTCGCTCATGGGTCAAAAAGTGGTTCCGCCGAGCAAGATGATGATGCTGGAGTCTTATGCGGATTATTTTCAATCCCAAAAACGATACGATTCAGCGTATTACTACAGCAAGGCATTTCAGGCCGCGCAGGACACGGCCAATACACACATTAATCGGAATAAATCGATATTATTATTGGGCCAATTGGAACTGGCCAAACACCGAGAGGATGCCTTGAAAACGAAATCGCAAGTGGAGGCCTATTCGGAGGAGGCCGAATTGCAGGATTTCCGAATCAAGATTTTAAGTATTCTCTTGGGTACAATACTTTTTGGGTCGGTGCTTTTATTCATCAATTTCCGACAAAAAGGCTTGTTGACCCAAAACCAAATCCAGCTCGATTTAGAATATGAACGCAATGCCATACTACTCAAGGAATTACACCATCGTGTCAAGAATAACCTGCAAGTCATTTACAGCTTATTGAATCTTCAAAAGCGGCGCAGTAAGAACAAGGAGTCGATTGATTTGATTTTATCTCTTCAAAATCGGATTCAAACCATTGCTTTGGTGCATAACAATTTGTTTCAATCGGATGAGATGGAGTTTGTTCAATTGGATCCTTACCTAAGGACCTTGGTGAAGCATTTGCAGCAAATGTATGTGATGGATGAGAAGCAGGAGATAGCTATTCAATTCGGGATGGATCCCAACATCTATCTGCGATTCGAGCGGATTGGAACCTTGGGATTGATTATTAACGAGATCGTTTCAAATGCCTTTAAGTATGCATTCGAGGAAGGGCGTGCTGGGGTGTTGCGGATCGATGTCCAACAGGTCGAGAGCGAGGTTGCCATTGAAATCGAGGATAATGGCCCGGGGGTAGTGGAGGAAATACAGCGGAATTCGAATTTAGGGATGCGTCTCATTGTGATTTTGAGTGAGCAAATGGGGGCGCAATATGTGATGCAGCAAAGTAGTGGAATCAAGCATTTAATCAACTTTCATGTCTAAATCATATGGAAAATAAGCGGATTTTAATTTTGGAGGATGAGGTTATTGTGGCTTTGGACATTAAGGAAATATTGGAAAATTTGGGCTATGTGTGTCAGGTTTTTCATGATTATGCCTCAGCACTGGATGGGATTTTTGCATTTAAGCCACATTTAGCGATATGCGATGTGAACATCGGGGATGGTCCAACCGGGATAGATTTTGTGAAGCAAGCGCAGTTGAGTTCACCCCGATTAGCAGTGATTTATTTGACGGCATTTAGCGATCGGTCCATTGTGGAGGTGGCGGGCAAAACACATCCGGTAAATTACATCTTAAAGCCTTGGAGTGACCATCAAATTCGGGTCTCGGTGGAATTAGCTTTTGATCAGATGGAATCGAGGGCATGGGCCGACCACAAGTTGGAGGATCTCACGCATGCGGAATGGAAGATTCTGGAGCTGATTGCGCAAAACAAAAAGAGCAAGGAAATTGCTGAAATCTTATTTATCTCGGAGAAAACGGTGAAGAATCATCGCTATCATATCAGTAAGAAATTGGATCTCTCCAATGAAAACAATAGCTTACTCGCCTTTGCACTTAGTCATTTTGGGTATAAAAATGAGGCCTAGGCCTCATTGTGGAAGTGGTCTTGGGCTTGTTCCTTTGTAGGGTATTAAATCCTAGTTCTTAAACACTACACGAATACCTAACCCTAATACTTAAATTTTATGCGAAGCCTCTGCTAGGGATAGTGGGGGCTTTATTTATGAATTCATTAAAAAAGGACATCTCGATCGAAATGTCCTTTTCTTTTGTCCGATTTGTTGTAGCCCCGGCAGGAATCGAACCTGCATCTTAGGTACCGGAAACCTACATTCTATCCATTGAACTACGGAGCCAGGATTGCAAATTTACGAAAACTTTAGGAATGGGCTATCAAAGTGCCGAGAAAGAATCGTAAGCTTTCTCGATTAACCTACTGCCAAACCCGTCGCCGTAATGGTGCTCGACTCTTGGTATTCGTAATCCGTGTTAATCTCCCACAAATTATTCTTTTTATTAGCCAAGATATTCTCCGCTGCCAAATGTCCCATCAAAATGGAGTGATCTTGGTTGTTGTACTTAAAGGAACCATAGCGTCCAATCAATTGCAGCCCCTGGAAGCCATCAAAAAATGTGGAGATGCGATCCAAGTGAAACTTATAATCCCCGAAATAAATGGGGTAGCATTTAGGAACACGCAGTGGATGAAATCCAATGGCCTCGCTTTCGGAGTCAATGAATTTACAGGTCAACAAATCTTTTATTGCAATCTCGCGAAGTGCCGCTTCGTCCATCGACCAGATGGCATCATTCTCAAAACACCAATA
>JBDKFF010000018.1:0-8306 GCA_039798865.1 Bacteroidota bacterium | reverse complement strand
CAGCATTATTGATTCAAGAAATTGCGGGTGGTACGATCAGCTCTGAATTGGTCGATATATATCCCGAAAAACCTGTTTTAGCTGAAATTCCGATGACCTATGAGCGCGTAAAGAAACTCATCGGTATCGAAATTGGCGCGGAGCGAATCCAAGAGATCTTAATCGCCTTGGATTTTGAATTAAAGAATAAAACGAACGAAGGATTTTTAGCCATCGCACCGGCCTATCGCGTGGATGTGTCGCGCGAAGCTGATATTATCGAGGAAATCTTACGTATCCATGGATTAGACAATATTCCCTTGTCGGAGAATCTAAGCGCTAAATTCATCTCTGAATTCCCTGCTTTAGATAAAGAAAAGGTACAATTAAGCCTTGGCCAAAGTCTAGCCGCACGTGGATTCCAGGAAATCATCAGCAACTCCTTAACCAAAGGCGAATACCATGGCTTAATCGCTAAAGATTTAAGCTTCGATACGGTCGAAATTCTCAATCGATTATCGGAGGATTTAGGTGTTATGCGCCAACATTTGGTGTTCCACGGCTTGGAAGTTCTTGCACACAACATTAACCGCCGTCAAAAAGACTTGAAGCTTTTTGAATTCGGAAAGACCTATCACAAGAAGGGAGAAAAGTTCATCGAAAAGCGCCACTTGGCACTTTACATGACGGGACTTTCGGAGGGTGAAACCTGGTCACATGCACCACAAAAGAGTCAGTTGCATCAATTATATGCACAGGTGATTGCGACCATGAAGCAATTGGGTGTATCCCAATTTGATACCAGCGTAATTGAGCAATCCAATGTTTTCGCTTATGGTTTAACGATAACGGTAAACAAAAAGGCTTGTGTTTCTTTGGGCTTGGTTCATCCGAAATTGGCTCAGCAATTCGATGTGAAGCAGGAAGTATTTATGGCCGACTTCGATTGGGATTTCTGGGTGAAACAGGAGAAAGGAAATTTTGTCTATCAAGAGATTTCGAAGTTCCCAGAAGTACGTCGGGACCTTTCATTAGTCATTGACCAAAGTGTTAGCTTGCAAGCCATTCAGCGTGTCGCGGAACAAACGGAGAAAAACCTATTGAAAAACGTATCCGTGTTTGATGTGTACGTAGGAAAAAATCTCGGCGAAGGTAAGAAAGCTTATTCGGTATCGTTCATCTTACAGGACGAGACGCAAACACTCACCGATAAAGTAATTGATGCGACGATGGATCGATTGATCACGCGCTTTGAGAAGGAATTGGGAGCCTTGATTCGTAAATAGAATCAAGGCTTTGCCAAATTTTATCGTTTGAACATGTTACCCATGTTCGGCATTTTCATTTTTCCGTCTTGCACTTTGTTCATCATGCGCATCATTTTACGCATGTCTTCGAACTGCTTCAACAAGCCATTAACCTGCTGAATCGAGGTTCCTGAACCTGCCGCAATACGGTTCTTGCGAGTCGGGTTTAAGATATCTGGATTTTGACGCTCCTTCAAAGTCATCGATTGGATAATCGCCTCAATGGGCTTGAAGGAATCATTCGAAATATCAACATCCTTGACGGCTTGTCCCATGCCCGGAACCATACCCATCAAATCCTTGATATTTCCCATTTTCTTGATTTGCTGCAATTGCGCATAGAAATCTTCAAATGAGAAATTATTCTGACGAATCTTCTTATTTAATCGTGCCGCCTCTTCCTCATCAAAGGCTTGTTGGGCACGCTCCACCAAGGATAGCACGTCTCCCATCCCCAAAATCCGGTTGGCCATACGATCCGGATAGAACAAATCCAGCGCCTCCATCTTCTCTCCCGTCGAGATAAACTTAATCGGCTTATCAACTACCTGGCGAATAGAAAGTGCTGCTCCACCACGTGAATCACCGTCCAATTTCGTTAGAACAACACCGTCAAAATTCAAACGATCATTAAAGGTCTTTGCAGTATTTACCGCATCTTGACCCGTCATGGAATCCACCACGAATAAAATCTCCGTTGGGCGAATGGCCTCTTTGACCGCAGCAATCTCGTTCATCATCGCCTCATCGACCGCTAAACGGCCCGCAGTATCGACGATAACAACTTTCTTGCCCATTTTACGCGCATAGGATAGCGCATTTTGAGCGATAGAAACCGCATCTTTATTTTCGGGTTCAGCATAAACTTCGACGTCTACTTGCTCACCTAATACTTTCAATTGGTCAATCGCTGCCGGTCGATAGATATCGCAGGCAACTAATAGGACGTTGCGTCCCCCTTTTTTAATGTGTTGGGCCAACTTCCCTGAGAAGGTTGTCTTACCCGAACCCTGTAAACCGGCGATTAACACAACGGCAGGGTCTCCTTTTAGGTTGATATCTTGTTTAGTTCCACCCATTAATTGGGTTAATTCCTCCTGAACAATTTTCACGAGGAGTTGGCCTGGCTCAACGGCGATCAAGATTTTCTGGCCCATAGCCTGATCCTTGATGCGATCGGTGATTTCCTTGGCAACCTTATAGTTTACGTCGGCATCCATCAAAGCCCGTCGAATTTCTTTGACGGTGGCGGCAACGTTCACATCGGTGATGCGTCCGTTTCCTTTGAGGGTACGCATCGCGGTACTTAACTTGGAACTTAGATTTTCAAACATAGTGCTATAAAAAAGGAATGCAATTTACGCATTTTGGCGCAAATTCTTATTCAAAAATGATGGTCTTATTCTGATGCAAAAAAACACGATCCTCAAAGACCATTTTCAGCGCATTGGCCAAAACAATTTTCTCAACATCCTTCCCCGCTTTGGCCATCTCTTTCGCCGAGAAGGTGTGATTAACCGCAACAACGTCTTGGCAAATGATGGGACCTTCATCCAAATCATCCGTCACAAAATGGGCGGTAGCCCCGATGATTTTTACACCCCGGTCAAAGGCTTGTTGGTAAGGCTTCGCCCCAATAAAAGCCGGCAAAAATGAATGGTGAATATTGATCATTTTACCTAAGTACTTCGCAGAAAAATGAGGCGTTAAAATCCGCATGTACTTCGCCAAAACAATATAATCAGGCTGATAGGCATCGATTTGTTGTTGAATTAAATCTTCATGCGCTTCGCGCGTCACCCCTTCCGCACTGATCAGATGAAATGGGATTTGAAATTGCCTACAGAGTCCTTCCAGGGTCGCATGATTCCCAATAACCGCTTCAATTTGAAAAGGAAGATCTTGAAATTGAGAGCGGATGAGCAAATCACCTAGGCAATGATGTTCTTTGGTGACGAGTAAAACGACACGTTTGACAGCAGGTGGAATGATATCGACCGTCGCATCCGTGGGCAGAACGGCTTTCAATTCGGCATTTAATTGCTCGATATCACAATTCCCCACGTAGGAGACCCGCATAAAAAACTGATTAAATGCCTCGTCTACGAATTCATTCGTACGTGTGACATTCAATAATTTTTCAAATAAAATGCCTGTGATTTTATGCACAAGTCCTTTTTCATCCTGACAGGCAATCTTAATTACGGTTTCCATAAAAAATATTCGGTAAATCCTTCAAATTTACCTCAAAATCATGAATAAAAAAGAATTCCTTATTTACCTTTGCAAGATTAATCAAGCCTAAGCTTGGTTGATTTGAAAGCTTATAAACAATCTGTATCAAAATGGAAAAAATTAAAGTGGCCAATCCGGTCGTTGAGCTTGATGGAGACGAAATGACTCGCATCATTTGGAAATTTATCAAAGATAAGTTGATCTTACCTTACGTGGATGTTGATATCAAATACTACGACTTAGGTGTAGAATATCGCGATGAGACCAATGACCAAGTGACGATCGAGGCTGCAGAAGCAATCAAAAAATACGGTGTGGGTATCAAGTGTGCAACCATCACACCAGATGAGGCACGTGTAAAAGAGTTCGATTTGAAGCAAATGTGGAAATCACCCAACGGAACGATTCGTAACATCTTGGATGGTACGGTATTCCGTGAGCCAATCGTTTGTGCGAATGTTCCACGTTTAGTACCTAACTGGACAGCTCCCATCATGATTGGTCGTCACGCATTCGGTGATCAATACAGAGCAACAGATTTCGTTACAAAAGGAAAAGGAAAATTAACGGTTACGTTCCAACCAGAGGATGGTGGCGAAGCACAAACGTTTGAGGTATATAACTTCAAAGGGGATGGTGTTGCAATGACCATGTACAACACGGATGAGTCGATCAAAGGATTCGCTCACTCATGCTTTAACATGGCTTTGAGCAAAGGATGGCCATTATACTTATCTACAAAGAATACGATCTTGAAAAAATACGATGGTCGTTTCAAGGATATCTTTGAGGAAATCTACCAAAATGATTACAAGGCTAAGTTTGATGCGGCGGGTATCGTTTACGAGCACCGTTTAATTGATGACATGGTTGCGTCTGCCTTGAAGTGGAATGGTAATTTCGTTTGGGCATGTAAAAACTATGACGGAGACGTTCAATCAGATACGGTTGCACAAGGTTTCGGTTCATTAGGTTTGATGACATCTGTGTTAATCACACCCGATGGAAAAGTAATGGAAGCTGAAGCGGCACACGGAACGGTGACTCGTCACTACCGTGATCACCAAGCAGGAAAGCCTACTTCTACGAATCCAATTGCATCGATCTTTGCATGGACACGTGGTTTGGAATTCCGTGGTAAGTTAGATAACAACGCAGCTTTGGTTAACTTCTGCCAAACGCTTGAGAAGGTTTGTGTTCAAACGGTTGAGTCAGGTAAAATGACGAAAGACCTAGCCGTATGTATTCACGGAAACAAAGTGAATCATGGCGAGCACTACTTATACACTGAGGAGTTCTTGGAAGCTTTGGATACTAACCTTAAGGCTGCCTTGGCGTAAGCTGTTAAGGATTAAAATTAAAAAGCCATCCGTTGAAAAACGGATGGCTTTTTTTATTGACCAATTACAATGGTCTTTTGAAGAATTTCATTCGACTGTGATCGTATGACCAATTTATAGACACCAGCGGCATATCCATCTGTCTTTAGGCCAAATGCGCCATCCTGATTGATCGTTCCATCGAGAATCATTCGACCGTCTATTGAGTATAATTCAAATTTAGCTCCAGCCAAATTTGCCTTCGATTGAATTACCACGGAAGTTGTCGCAGGGTTCGGATAAACCGTAACACCACCATCATTGGGTAGCGCATAGGTTAACTCAACAGCATTTGATATACACTTGGGCCCATCAATGTATTGCTTAGAGGCAAATACTTTATAAACGCCAGACTGATTGACCCGTAAATTCACTCCTTTATCAGGTAAAATAGGCCCATTATTAACCGACCAGTTAAATTCAATATCCGTCAATTTAACACCCCCATTTAAGAAATAAGGGCTTATTTGACTAACCGTAGGGCTGTTTGGATTTGAATACATACGTGTTGTAACACTCGAGGAGAAATTGGAGATGCAATTCAACTCATCTTTAGCTTGTACCCGATAGATTCCAGAATTAGAAACGGTAATCGCGGATGTGCTTTCTCCAGAAGTCCAAATAAAATTCTTTTCCCCCGACTTTGCCTCCAATGTGACTTGTTGGCCTTGGCAAAACTGCAAAGAACCCGAAGCTGTAATCGTAGGGGGACTTGGCTTTGCAATTTGACTCAGATTAAAATAAGGAGTCAATTGCTTTTGGCCTAACGAGTCGGTGATTGCAATTTGGTATTTCCCCGCTGTTAAGATTTGACTCTTGTTAGCAGATGCGATGACCGTTCCATTCGCGTCAACCCAGTCCACATTTCTGCCCGGTAGAGCAATTAGTTGAGCTACGCCAATTTTTGACGTATCCGTCAAACAAGCAGCTGAAATAACGGGTAGGTTGTCGGCCAAAAGTGGCTTCGCATCCTTCGTATCAACTAAGATTTTGATTTTACTTAACCACCGCTGAGCGAGTTCTCCATAAGCCTCTTTGGTAAAATGCACACAAAGCGAAATATCATCGCTTTTTCGCGGAATTTCAACGTCATCGGTACTTGGGCCGGCGAAAACAGATGGCAAGTCGTCCAACTTAAGAATGTCTCTTTGCGCCTGTATGATGTCGGCGTTTATTTTGCCAGGCGTACATCCTGTGCTTTTCAATGCGGCGAAATAGGACGCTTCAGATACTAGCCATGGAATGTTATAACCGGCATCCCGGCGGGAGTATTGAATGAGTTTTTTCAGGTAGTTTTGGTAATCAAGCTTGGGCATATCGAAATTACTATCCGTTTCACCTTGATGCCAAAGAACTGCCCGGAAGCCCATGTTTTTTCCGAAAACTTGCAGAGAACGCTTTAGATTTTCATATGGGAATCCTTTGGGATACGAAAATATAGATGCCCATGGATTAGTCGAAGCTAAGCCCTCTGCCGATTCCACCCAATTACGAATAGAGGTAGCCGTCCACCCGGTATTAATAAAGCACACGGGCACTTGATAGGTTCTGACTAAACTATCCCCCAAGGCAGCCCAATAATAGGGCGATAAACCAATGGGACCAATGGTTGAGAGGCTATCCATCTGAACAAACTGATCCATCGGAAAATCCAAATTTTGCTCGCCTAAATAACGATAATTGCCCCCTTGATTAGACTCCAAGTCTTTGGAATAGAAATTAGCCGCAATAACGCGGTCATCCGTAGCTCCTTTTTCATTTGCCTGACGAATGGTACCTTGCGAATTCGACTGACCGGCAATTAGGTAGTTTTCGCCTATCCCTACGCGGGATACTTGTGCTGAATCAAGCAAGGTCTGTCCTTTAAAAACACGGATCTTTAAGGTATACCAGCCTCCTTTAGCTTGAATCTTGCCATTAAATAATCCTCCCGCAGGACGAGGGCTGATATCTTGCCAAGCAGTGGATTCCCCCTGACCTGCTTTCACAACCTCTAATTTGGCTTGTACACGATTTGCCTCGACTGAGCAATTCCCTAAGATAGAAATCGTGGCTTCGTTAGACTGATTCCGTTGGAAAACTTGGCGTTCATAGGGAAAAAGAACTTTGGTTTGAGCTGTCGCCCAATGCGTTAATAGGAACAAAACACCCAAAGCCCAAAATTTCATGTCGCAAAGTTTATTAGAAAACGAAAATACAAAAAAAGTCGTATTGGTTCACCAATACGACTTCAATACTTATTAAGCGTAATCTAATTACTCTCCTACTACAGAGAAAGCAATTTTGTGCTTTACATCTTTGTGCAAATCCAAAGTCGCTGTGTAATCGCCAGTTGTCTTAACTTCTGAATCAAATGAAATTTTCTTACGATCTACATCGAATCCTTTTTCCTTTAACATCTCAGAAACCTGCAAGCTCGTTACACGACCAAAGATTTTACCACTATCTCCTGCTTTTGCAGCGATAGTCAAACTCATTTCGCCGATGGCAGCAGCTAAATCAAACGCATCTTGACGGATCTTCTCCACTTTGTGCGCTGCTTGCTTAATGTTCTCAGCTAATACTTTACGATTGGATGGAGTTGCCATCACAGCAAACCCTTGTGGAATTAAGTAATTACGACCGTATCCAGCTTTCACCGCTACCACATCGTTCTTATATCCTAATCCAGCAATATCCGTTTTTAATATAATTTCCATCTTATTTTACAATCAAATGTTTATCAGGTTATCCCCAGTTTATTTTAAACCATCCGCCACATATGGCATCAAGGCTAAATGACGTGAGCGTTTGATCGCTTGAGCCACTCTACGTTGGAATTTCAATGAAGTTCCTGTAATACGACGAGGTAAGATTTTACCTTGCTCATTTACCAACTTCAATAAATAGTCTGGGTTTTTGTAATCAATGTACTGAATGCCCGCTTTCTTAAAACGGCAATATTTCTTGCGATTACTATTTTTATCTACTGGTTCGTTAACTAGTGTCATATTATGCTTCTGTTTTTTCTGGTTTTCTACCTACTAAACCTTTTCTCTTTTTCTCATTGTACAATACCGCGTGCTTATCAAGCGCAGTAGTTAAGAAACGAATAACACGCTCATCACGCTTGTACTCAAGCTCTAATTTCGCGATTAGTTGAGGATCCGCTGCAAATTCAAAGATTTGATAGAATCCTGTGTGCTTGTTTTGGATTGGGTAAGCCAACTTACGTAAGCCCCAAGCATCGTCATGAACGATTTGAGCACCATTATCTACCAATAATTTTTTGAATTTTTCAACGGCGTCCTTTGTCTGTTGCTCAGACAAAACGGGAGTTAAAATGAACACCGTCTCGTAGTTTTTTAATTGCATACAAAATTGTTGTTTAAAAACTTAAAAAAAATTTGGATTGCAAAAGTATGAA
>JBDKFF010000017.1:0-5051 GCA_039798865.1 Bacteroidota bacterium | reverse complement strand
GCCGCCCAGAACAACTGGGAGCACTATCACAAGGTGGATACCATCAAGCGGGTGGTAAACGCCTACTTTGAAAAGCTGGACAGCTACCTGAAAAGTCAAGCGCCGTCTCAAAAGTCGAAGGCAGCTGCACCTGAGCAAACGGTGAAACCCACCCGGGAGAGAAAAACAAGTCCGGCAAAAGCTGTTAAACCGGCAAAAGCCGCCAAACAGCCCAAAGGTGCCACTTCAAAGAAAGCTGCCCAAAAGAGCGCAAAGTCAAACGACAAGTCAGGCTATAAGATGGCACCTGTCGAGATGCTTGACACCGATGTGCAGTTCATTCGCCGCTACACACTCATGGACGGCAAGGTGAAAACACAGGCACAGGTGCTTACCCTGATACACAGCCTTCAGAAAGCTATTCTGGAGCGGCGTATCCGCAAAACCTCGCCCTACGCAGCGGAGATCAAGACCATGCAGGAACAGCTTATCAAACTGTACGAGAAAATGGGAGAAACCGCCCTGGTGCGCATTGCACCCGACAACCTCAAGCGATACCAGCAAATAGCCCATGCGCAAACGCCCATGCCCTCGGCGGCCCTGCTCAAGGCATACATCAACCTAAACGGCAGGAGCGGAGTCGAGGATCGCATCCAAAAACTCATGGAGCGCATGAAAAAAGCCGTGGGTGCCGGAAAAGTGACCCGCGATGACAAATACTCCGAACCCCTCCAGGCAGCGTACAAAACGATGGCAGAGCACCTGAAAAACAAGTCCAAAGTGCTCCATATCCACCACGCTGAATTGAACGGCATCAAAACCCTCCTCAAAGGGAAAGCTGGCAGCAAAGGGGCTCAAAAAAAAAGTCCGTACCAAAGCGGCGGCACGTCAGGCGCGCCTGAGCATACCCCTCATCAGCCTGAAGTGATTTCCTCCGCTGCCCTCCTCGGCATGGCCTTTGAAACCATCGGACTGCAGGGCAAATACCGGCAGCTCATCGGCGACCCGTCGGTGGGCTTTTCGGCAATGGTATTTGGACTGCCCAAGTCCGGGAAATCCACCCTGTGCCTCGACTTTGCTCACTATCTGGCGCAGCACCACGGCAAAGTCCTCTACTGTGCCATCGAGGAAGGTTTCGGATACACCCTTCAGGAAAAAGTAAACCGCCTTAAAGCCGCACACCCGCGTCTTTTTGTGACCGACCGGGTGCCAGAAAATCCCGGTCAGTTCGATTTTGTATTCATTGACTCCGTCAGCAAGGCCGGACTGGAGATCGAAGACATGGACACCCTGCGTAAAGCTCACCCGCGCACCTCGTTTATCTTCATCTATCACACCACCAAAGAGGGCCGCTTCAAAGGCTCCAACACCCACGCCCATGAAGTGGATGTTATCATCCAGGTCGAGAACGGCCGGGCAAAAGGTAATGGCCGATTTGGGGTTGGGGGGGAGGTGGAGGTGTGAGGGTTAGCCCTGACACAGAATTTGGAACAATCTCGCCATACGGAGAATCATCTACACGACCAATATGGTGGAAGGGTTTCACCGACAACTTCGAAAAGTGACCAAGACGAAATCAGCTTTTACCAGCGACAACGCGCTCATGAAACTGCTCTATCTGGCCATCGAAAACATTACAGAAAAGTGGAGTTCGCCCCTGCAAAACTGGTCTCTGACCTTCTCGCAATTGGACATCTACTTCCGGGAACGAATCCGAACACACCTTCGACCGTAAAGCTTTTTTCCGGCTATCAAAGTCTGCTACGCCTCCGTAAACTCCGGCTCGCTGTGACTTTGATAGCCGGAAAAAAGCTTCAAAGAATAACCCTGACACAGAAATCTGAACACTCCCTCCGATAGTATTTAGTGTTTTTTGTCGCCCAACGGTTTGGATGTGCGAATATGCCGACGCTTAGGAGGCATTTTCGCACATCCTTTGTTAGCATCGTTTATTTATTCAGAACGTTGGGCATTCAGCCTTTTTGTCTCTTTTGAATGAGTTGATTATTTTTATTCTATAACCAAGACTAAAGCCAAAGTAATTTATTGGCTTAATGCTTAATTCATGCGGCGATTCAGATATATTACTATTTATGCCTTTATGGAAGTATCCTTTAAATTCTATGTTTTTCCAGTATCCTCGAATACTTACGTTTAAACCTTGATCTATCATTAAAGATTTAAACTTAGAATATGTCTGTTCCTGAAATGTATATGTTAAGTCTTTTAATTGATTGTAATCATAGCCAATCCCAATCGTTAAGTAACTAATTATGAGGTAATTTAGTGAAACATTTCCCCGCCAATAATCAAATTCAAAGCCATCAAGTGAAACTGGGCTGTAAATTGATGCTTCAGCCTGCCTTCTTGCAAAATTTAAATAAAATGAAGCACTTAATTTGTCATAGATTGTCTGTTCAATTTCAATACCATACTGTAATCCTTTGATGGAGTAAGGCGGGTTCAATACTTCAAATCCGTGAAAATCTGGGGCTATGAAAACAGATTCCATAGACATAAAGTCATACCCTATACTTGGGGTGAAGTAGGTTTGAGAAAAGGAGGAATTGCAAATAAAGGAAAGTGACAAAGTCAGAACTAAGTATTTCATATGATAAGGTTTGAATAGTCAAAAAAATGGAAGAAGTTTTGCAGCCATTTTATTGACGCTGCAAAACCCCTTCCGAGAATATTGAGAATATTAGTCAGTAAGGAAGGCCTTACTGACTTTGACTATTTCACCTTTTTCACTATAAAATATCAAGACTAATATTCCATGATATTGGAGTTCGTTCCTTTGTAAACTGCTTGTGTTTTTTTCAAAAACTTGCCTTCCCATGAGGTCAAACGCACGAACCTTGACGTATTTGATATCGGTTTGCTCTGAACTGCTATAACTAAATCTGTCTTCACCTTCCTCATTTTGCAGTTCGTTATATTCTTCGCACGTTGGGTCGTCGCCGTTACAATCAACAAGTTTTATTCTCCTTTCTACTGAGTATGATTGTACTCCAAGGCCAGCAAGAGTAGGGGAATATAACTTAATTGTAATGTATTGAGGATAATAAGGATACTTTGGAAAATCAATCAGGGTCAGGCAGTTGCCGCCCTCTTGACGGTTTCCTTCCATTCCATAAACGGATTCATACTCTGTGCTTTTTTTCCCAATGATTGTCCACCGGAAATAGGTTCCCGGCGGGTATACTCCGCATGCACAGAGATTGAAGTATTCATTTTCTTCACAAACAATATTACCGTCTCCACATATTGAAACGCTACATGGGGGTACTACACCGTTAGAATTTGCAAAACCCGTTGGGACGCAAATAGCCTCCCATGCTCTTGCAACAGCAAGAAACTCATTCGAACATCTGCCAAACTGGTCTTCAACGACAGTCATGGTTGCTTCCATCAAATCGGGGTAGTCGCTGTTGACACCAATTTGCGGAAGTGCCTCCAACAATATATTAAGTGCCGGCAACATCCCCAACGCAGGGATGCTATTCGCCTGACTTCCTTGGCTAATTAAAAAATACCAGTGGCCTATGGGCTGACCACGTGAATGTTGTTGTGTCGGAGCGGTTGTAAGGCAGTCAAATACTGGGTCTTCTAAATTTCGAATTGTGTTTTGATCGTTACCGATCAATGGTTCATCATCAAACATTATCCAATCAACATTACCTTGTATTTGGCTTTCTATGTAAGTTCCTATAATGTCACTTATTCCCTCATGTAGAGAACGGTTGCCAGTATTTGTGTAATTTAAGAATTGATTCAAGTAGGTATGGCCTAATTCATGAGCAGCAAGGTCAAATAATGAGAATGGGCGGTCATTCCAAAAGCCGATTTGAATAAATGCATTATCAATCGTTGATCCAAATAAAGAAAATGCATTGTCGTCATCACATGCAGCCGCCCTAACAACACCAAATTCGATGTCCAATTCATCAAATTCTGGAACCACAGAACTTACAACGTGAAACACCTGATATACTTCAGGGTCTGCTTCATTAGTCCATTCAGTTGCGTTATTAGTAACTGGAATTAGGTTTTCTGTCCACTCATTAAGGTTGATTCCTATTGGGCAGTTCGCATTAAAGTCATATGTCCTGACTCTACCATCGGGTGTCTGCAAGGAAGTGGAATTTCCATCTGTTCTATCATTCAAAAATTGATTTCCATATGTAGGCGTAGGCGCATTGTGATTCATTCTTGAGTCAATTGTTTGAATCACACTTCCTGTATGGGCATCAATCCACGAAATTTTCGGATAATCTTTGTTGTAAGCAACTCGCCAAACCAGCCTGTATTCACATTGATTGGTAAGGTTGTGTGTTACAAGAAGTTTGGAACTCTCCACATTCTGTACTTCCAGAATTGATGGAATATTTGTTGATGGTACGGTTGGATTGTGATTCAATGAGATTTCAGTCAGAATGTGTGGCGCCATCATGTATGCCTCTGCACACGGGTCGGTTGGGCCACCTGGACCAATGTAAGCAGTCGTATAGCCGCCACCGTCTACTTCAACTCCATAGTAGTACTGCTGATACTTGCGAAAAAACTTCGTGCTGTCAAGTCGGCTTTTCGTCTCTTTCACCAATTGGAAGGCTGTTCCAGTCGTTACCCCCAATTTTTGAAAAAGCAAATCCATGCTGTCCTCTTTTTCTGGATTTAGAAGTAGTGTGCCATTTTCACGAACTGCCGATACAAGGGGCTTAACCAGCTCAATTTGGCTACTTTTGGCAAAGGCATTGTAGTTTGAGCAGTCCGATGCTGGCTGGTAGTTGTTTTCTTGGGCATCCAAGGTGCTTGCAAAGCAAATGAAGAGCAACGTGATTAAAATTGGATTTTTCATAAACCTAAAAAGTTTTATGCTGAACGGCAGCCTGACCGTTTGGGAGATGTTCCCGTTATTTTCGACTGTGATTTATTTTCTAGTCGATGCTAACGAAGGCTTTACGCAACTCCCCGTATAGCCACTATTGCGTGAAAATCCGCTTTGTAACTACTCTTTACCCAAGCCGCAGTTGCGTGAATCCAACCAGTTTGAGCTGGATTCACGCAACTGG
>JBDKFF010000016.1:0-4433 GCA_039798865.1 Bacteroidota bacterium | reverse complement strand
AAATCGGCCACATATTCCTGACTATTGATCGTAAACATGACTTGACCCTTTTTCACCTGTTTCCCCTCGTCCACCAATATCCGATCCAAATATCCCTTCACACGCGCACGAATTTCGACGTTCTGAACAGCATGAATATCTGCCACAAATTCCTGTTGGATCGTCGTATCCAGCGAAATAGGGGTGGAAACCTCAAGTGTTTGGACTTCAACGGCCTCCTCTTTTTTTGTTGTACAAGCCGCAAGCAGCAATAATCCGATTAGGTATTTTTTCATCTTTTAGTTATTTGGCCTCCCCTGATGTTGTTTGTAGGATGGAGGACTTGTTTTCAATTTATTCGTATCTGTCCAACCTAAATTAGGGGCGATACGCTGGTACTTAGGCGTTTCCGAACTCGGCTTTTTGACTTGCTCAATTACCCTTTGTTCGATATTCACTTTTTCAGTTAATGTCCGGTTTATCTGATTCTTGTAATGCTTCTCTTGTCCGAAGCCAACAAAAAAAAGACTGACAAACACAGACGTCATGACGCATGTTTTCATCGTTTTTAATGCTATGCTAAAAGCATAGACTTGCAAGAAGATTGAATGATTTTGTTTCTATAAGGCAGAGGAGTCTCAGGCCTTATCGGGAGGGGGAATTAAACGTTCCAAGTGAACCTGCAAAAGATTCCCATCGGAGTCACAAGGTATTTTTTGTTCGGTAAATTCAATGGAGAGCAAAGATAAATCTTCTAATCCAGTCGAGGCAAAATGCCAAAGGTCTTCGGCTACATCCTCTTCTTCCGCTAAATTATCAGTCGTTTTTTCTATAAGGGCAAAGACAGATTGCTTGACCCGCAAGGCATCGATGATCAATGTGACCCCATCTTTCGAGAGGAGACAAAATGCCAACAAGAAATACAAAAGAATTTGCTTCAACATATTATTCTTTCACTTCTTCATAGGGGACGTAATCACCACCTACTTCATCCGATTTAGATTTCTTTTTTGGTGGCACATAATCTACATCAATCGTCCCTTCTTTTTTAGCTTTCGAAGCCGCTTGTTTGGCTCGAATTTCTTGTTCCGACATCATCTTATGCGCCTGTGTGATGACAAATGCCTTCAACAAAAAGCGAAGCAAGGGCATCACAACATAAATCATAACCAATATGATCGCAATAAGTTTTAACATCTTATCTACTTAAGTATAAATTTCTTTCCCCATAAACTTTACGGAAGAAATCGTCCTTCAAATCATCAATGAAATAAATTGCCTCACCCGTTGATTTCATCTCAGGACCTAATTCCATATTTACGTTCGGGAACTTAGAGAACGAGAATACCGGTATCTTTATTGCAAAGCCCTTCTTAACAGGTTGGAAATTAAAATCCTTCACCTTCTTATCGCCCAACATCACCTTGGTCGCATAATTCACATACGGCTCTTGGTATGCCTTACAAATAAACGGCACCGTACGCGATGCACGCGGATTTGCCTCAATGATGTATACCACCTCATCCTTCACCGCAAACTGAATATTTAATAAACCTTTGGTTTTTAAGGCCACGGCAATTTTGCGCGTATGATCCTCGATTTGCTTCAAGACATTGTCCGACAAATCAAATGGAGGCAATACCGAGTGCGAGTCACCCGAGTGAATACCTGCCGGTTCAATATGCTCCATCATACCGATGATGTAAACATCTTCCCCATCGCAAATCGCATCCGCCTCCGCTTCAATCGCATTTTCCAAGAAGTGATCCAACAAGATTTTATTTCCCGGAATATCCCGTAAAATATCTACTACGTGTTGCTCCAACTCCTGCTCGTTGATCACAATCTTCATCGACTGACCTCCTAATACATAAGAAGGACGAACCAATAAAGGATAACCTAATTCGCGTCCAAGTGCCACCGCATTATCCGCATCCTCACAAACACCAAATTTGGGATAAGGGATATTCAAGTCTTTCAACAAGCTTGAAAATGCTCCGCGATCTTCCGCCAAATCCAAGGCCTCAAAAGAAGTACCTATGATCTTAATTCCGTATTTAGATAATTTTTCTGCCAATTTTAAGGCCGTTTGACCGCCCAACTGCACAATAACTCCCTCCGGTTTCTCATGCTGAATGATGTCATACACATGCTCCCAGAATACCGGCTCAAAGTATAATTTATCCGCAATATCAAAGTCGGTCGACACCGTCTCTGGATTCGAATTAATCATAATCGTCTCATATCCTGCTTCCTTCGCAGCCAAAACCCCGTGCACACAAGAGTAGTCAAATTCAATTCCTTGACCGATACGATTCGGACCTGAACCCAAAACAACGACCTTTTTCTTCGGTGTTACATGGGACTCATTATCCAACACATCCGAACCTACCTGACCGAATGTCGAGTAGTAATAAGGTGTCTTCGCCTCAAATTCCGCCGCACAAGTATCTACGCATTTGTAAACACGCTTGATACCCATCGCATTACGCTTGTCGTAAACTTCGGATTCCAAACAACGTAAGGTATGCGCAATCTGACGATCCGCAAATCCCTTATGTTTTGCTTCTTCCAATAATTCCTTTGGAATATTCGAAATGCTGTATTTCTCAACTTCACGTTCCACACGAACCAAATCCTCAATTTGATTCAAGAACCATTTATCGATTCGAGTGGCTTGTTGGATCGTCTTAAACGAAATCCCCAACTTAAACGCATCGTAAATATGGAACAAACGATTCCAGGATGGATTCGCTAAGGAATGCATAATGGCATCTTGATCACGCAATTCTTTGCCGTCGGCCCCCATACCATTTCGCTTGATCTCTAAGGACTGACAAGCTTTTTGTAGCGCCTCTTGGAAGTTACGACCGATACCCATGGTCTCACCGACCGACTTCATTTGAAGTCCAAGTGTACGATCAGCGCCTTTGAATTTATCGAAGTTCCAACGTGGAACTTTCACAATCACATAGTCTAACGCTGGCTCAAAATACGCTGACGTCGTACCCGTGATGGCATTGGTCAATTCATCTAAATTATAACCGATTGCCATTTTCGCGGCAATCTTGGCAATCGGGTAACCCGTTGCTTTCGATGCTAAGGCAGAAGAACGAGATACACGCGGATTGATTTCAATCGCAATAATCTCATCCGTTTCCGGATTCAATGAGAACTGCACGTTACATCCCCCTGCGAACTGACCAATCGCATTCATCATCTTTATGGCCATGTCACGCATTCTTTGGTAAATGGTATCCGGTAAAGTCATCGCCGGAGCAACCGTAATCGAATCCCCCGTATGGATACCCATCGGATCAAAGTTCTCAATCGAACAGATGATAATTACGTTGCCTAAATTATCCCGCAACAACTCTAATTCATATTCTTTCCAACCCATAATGGATTGCTCTACGAGCACCTCATGTGTGGGCGAAGCATGCAAACCCTTGTTCAAGGCCGCATCAAAATCTTTGGGATCATTAACGAATCCACCACCTGTACCACCTAAGGTAAAGGATGGACGGATTACTAATGGGAAACCTGTCTCTTGCGCAATCTCTTTTCCTTCCAGGAATGAACGAGCCGTACGCCCTTTACAAACCCCAACACCAATTTCCAACATCTTCAAACGGAATTTTTCACGATCCTCCGTCGTCTCAATCGCCGCAATATCAACCCCGATAATCTTTACTCCATATTTCTCCCAAATCCCTGCTGCATCACAATCAATCGCCAAGTTCAAGGCCGTTTGCCCCCCCATGGTAGGTAAAACCGCATCAATCTTATGATTCTCCAAAATATGAATAATCGAAGCCTTCTCTAAAGGTTTCAAATACACATGATCCGCATTCATCGGATCGGTCATGATGGTTGCCGGATTCGAATTGATCAAGATTACTTCAATGCCCTCCTCACGTAAGGAACGAGCGGCTTGAGAACCAGAGTAATCAAATTCACAGGCTTGACCAATAACAATGGGACCAGAACCAATAATGAGGACGGATTTAATCGAGGAATCTTTTGGCACGAGATGATATAATTTTAAGAGTATTGATTAGCAATTATTAAGTCCTTAACACTAGGCTCAAAAATTGTACAAAATTAGGGCTTTGAACCCGAAAAGTGAAGCGTTTTTGAAAATAAAATTGATAACGTTATTCCGGTCAAAAATTCCCTTATTTTTGACAAATAAAACCTAAAATCGTGCTAAAAATCTTGGTTGCCTTCGATGAAAATCGAGTGATTGGAAAAAACAATACGTTGATTTGGCATTTACCGGCCGACTTGAAGCGCTTCAAGGCCCTAACTACGGGTCATGTTATCATCATGGGCCGGAAAACATTCGAGTCGATAGGCAAGCCGCTTCCGAATCGCACGACGATCGTAATCAGTCGGCAAGCAGACCTACAAATCGAGGGCGCTATCATCACCCATTCCGTGGAGGAGGCGAT
>JBDKFF010000015.1:0-4508 GCA_039798865.1 Bacteroidota bacterium | reverse complement strand
GGATAGATACGCATAGGTACCTCGTACGGATCTTCACCGGTGATTTGCTTGTACATATCAAACAAGTTGCCGTACTTCTCTTTAACAACTGCCTTACCCATCGCTTGAATTTCTTCATCCGATGGATTGTGCATGTTGTTTTTATTCGCTTCTGCCTTACCGTAACGGATGATCGCCGCAGCGTAATCCAAGTAAACGGCCATCTTAGAAGTTCCTACACCGTAACCTGCATCGCAACGCTCTTTCGCAGCGCGTGATGCAATATCACGTGGTACTAAGTTACCGAATGCAGGATAACGACGCTCTAAGTAATAATCTCTTTCATCCTCAGGAATCTCGTTCGCCTTACGATTATCATTTTGTTTCTTAGGTACCCAAATCCGTCCGTCATTACGTAATGACTCGGACATCAAGGTTAATTTAGATTGGTGATCACCCGAAACAGGAATACACGTAGGGTGAATTTGCGTGTAACATGGGTTGGCGAAGAAGGCACCCTTTTTGTGCGCTTTCCAAGCCGCTGTCACGTTGGATCCCATGGCATTGGTCGACAAGTAGAATACGTTACCATATCCACCTGTACATAACAATACTGCATGTCCGAAGTGACGCTCCAAGGCTCCTGTCACCGAATCACGAGCGATGATACCGCGCGCTTTTCCGTCGATGGTTACTACGTCCAACATCTCATGACGGGTGTATAATTTTACGTTACCCATTCCCACCTGACGTTGCAAGGCAGAATAAGCACCTAATAATAATTGCTGACCTGTTTGACCGGCTGCGTAGAATGTACGTTGTACTTGCGTTCCACCGAAAGAACGGTTCGAAAGTAATCCGCCGTATTCACGAGCGAAAGGTACACCTTGCGCCACGCATTGGTCGATAATGTTACCAGATACCTCAGCTAAACGGTGAACGTTAGCCTCACGAGCACGGTAATCACCGCCTTTGATCGTATCGTAGAACAAACGGTAAACCGAGTCACCGTCGTTTTGGTAGTTTTTTGCTGCGTTGATACCCCCCTGTGCGGCAATTGAGTGTGCACGACGTGGAGAATCTTGGAAGCAGAATACTTTGACTTTATATCCTAATTCAGCTAACGAGGCTGCTGCAGAGGCACCTGCTAAACCCGAACCTACTACCACAATTTCCAAAGAACGCTTGTTGGCAGGATTCACTAAGGGCACGCTCGAGCGGTACTTGGTCCATTTTTCAGCCAGCGAACCTTCTGGTATTTTAGCATCTAATTTTGTCATAATCGTATCAGCTGAGGAATTATTGAATCAATTTAAAATAGAAAGCAATGGGCATGGCTGCAAAAGCCGCTGCGATAACGATTGAGTAAATCGCACCGATCGCTTGGATGGTTGGCGTGTATTTTGGGTGGTTCCAACCAATCGTTTGAAATGCACTTTGGAAACCGTGTAATAAGTGATATCCCAATGAGATACATCCCAATACATAAATAATCACCACGATAGGACTTTCAAATACCACTTGCATTTCATTATACAAGGTATGCGTCTCGGTTAAGTCATTTGTTAAACGCGAGAAGTACCAGAAATGCTTCAAGTGGATAATTAAGAATAACAATAATAAAGTTCCCAATAGACCCATGGAACGTGAGTACCACTTGCTATTCGCAGCGCCGTCTACGACAGCATATGCAACGGGACGTTTTTTCTTGTTTTCGAACCACAAACGTAGACCATCAAAAATGTGCAACAACAATCCACCAAATAAGACGATTTCCATCGTACGAATGATTGGGTTATGTGCCATAAACTCAGCACCTTCATTGAAAGCAACACCCCCATCATTTAAGAAGATTGTTGCGTTCAACCCACAGTGAACAATTAGGAAGCTAATCAAAAATAGGCCTGTAATTGCCATGAGAAGCTTTTTTCCAAGGGATGAATTAAGAGATTTTGCTAGCCAAGCCATAAATTAGGTTATTAGATTTAGGTAAAAACATTCAGAGCTAATTAATCAGATTAACTGAACTACTGAATTTTAGCCTTCAAAACTACAATCCAATCGCTTGTCAATCAAATTAATCAAGTAAAAAATCTGTTTTTTTTACGATTTTAATTTTGCCTTAGTAACTTGCTGACCATCTCGAATGTTTTATGCGGAAATATATTTTTCTTGTCTTTTTGATGCTTTTTTCTGTGGGTTCTGCTTGGGCCACTCACTTGAAAGGTGGGGAGATTACGGTTCGACGTATTTCGGATAAGACACTTACCTACGAATTCACGTTGACGACCTACACGGAAAACAATCGGGCTAACCAGGATCAGGAGGAAGTTAATTTTTGTTTTGGGGATGGTTCGACGATTATTAAGGCCAAAAGATGTTGTGGAACTCCGGTGGATATCGGGAATGGAACCTTGAAGAATCTCTATAAAGTAGAATATACGTATCCCGCACCAGCCTTGTTTTACAAAGTCTCCGTAGCAATTCCCAATCGGAATGATGGAGTGCGAAATATTACCCGATCCGTGGAGGTTCCCTTTTATGTGGAAACCATATTTTCAATCAATTCAGGTCTCGGTCAAAATTCCACACCACTTTTGCTCAACCCCGCGGTTGACCTAACCGCGGTTGTTGGTCAAGTGTTTATTCATAATCCGAATGCAGTAGATGCGGAAGGGGATAGTTTAGCTTATCGTTTATCGGTTTCGCGTACAGGTGATTCCGAGACTTGTAATCCAGCGAGTCGGGGAATTACGGCGCCTAATTTTCGCCAGCCCAATGAGGTGTCGGCTTTGCCTTCGACGTTTACCATCAATTCGACAACGGGTGATTTGATTTGGAATGCCCCGCAAGAATTGGGACTCTATAATTGTGCTTTCATTATTGAGGAATGGCGAAATGGAGTTAAGATTTCGGAGACAGTTCGTGATATGCAGATTGAGGTAAAAGATGTGGACAACCGCGCGCCCAAATTGACCATTCCACCCGATGTCTGTGTTCAGGCGGGAACCCTACTAAATGAGAGTATTACAGCGATAGATTCGCCATCCAAGACAGGTCGAATCGACCCTTTGACGATCTTTAGTTTTGGAAATGTATATGCCATGGATTCGGTTTATGCGGTAAAGCAACCTTTTGCTACGTTTAGCTCAATTGCTCGTCAAAATTCACCGGCAAAGGCGACTTTTCGCTGGCAGACAGCTTGTCAACATATTCGCAAGGAAACCTATGATGTACTCTTCAAGGTCGAGGATAATCCACCAGCGAATGTGGGAAATGGTGTGAAGTTAGTGGATAGCAAACTTTGGAAAATACAAGTGATTGCTCCTGCGCCGAAGGGCTTGAAAGTTGTCCTCCAGAGTACGAATGCCGTATTGACTTGGAATCCCTTTTTGTGTTCTTTACCTGGATCGAAAGTCTTAATCTACCGTAGGACGGGAGCCTGCGGACCGGTAACGGCTAGTTCATGTAGCACAGGAATGACTGCGCAAGGTTTTGAGAAAATCGGTGAAGTAGGGATAGACATCAATACATTCACGGATAAGAATGGCGGAGAAGGTTTAGCAAAGAATACAAATTATTCGTATGTCTTGGTGGTGGAATTCCAAAACTCAAAGGGCTTGGTGAATTACAGTCCTATGTCGGAATCGGTTTGTGCCTTTATTCCATCGACGGCTCCTTTGATGACACAAGCGAGCGTGTTAAAGACGGATATTTCGAAAGGGGAAATGCAAGTTCGGTGGACCCGACCATTGAAATTGGATACATCGGTTTATCAAGCGCCCTACCAATATCGCTTGAAACGAGCGGAGGGCCAAACGGGATCTCAATTCGTGGAGGTGGGTGTGACGGCGGATACCATGTTTGTCGACAAGGATTTGAATACCTTGGAGAAGGGCTATCGCTATCAAGTGGATTTTTATTACACGGTCAATAAGGCATTTAAGTATTTAGATAGTCCGAGCCCTGCGAGTTCGGTACGCGTGCAGGCGCAGGCAGCGGTGAAATCTGTTAAATTAACTTGGACTGCCTTTGTTCCTTGGTCGAATGATTTCCAGGTTCACCGGGTTTACCGAGAAAGTTTTGCGGGATCGGGGAAGTTCAATCAGATTTCTGATGTTTCGGTAGCTGGACCGGGCACCTATCAATTTACGGATATCGGGACTGATTTTATTGCTGCCGATGGAAAATCAGATGTTGTGATTTCAGCGGATTCAACCTATTGTTATTATGTTCAGACGGTTGGGCGCTATGGTGACGGCTTACCTGCTATGCGGATTGAGAATGCGTCTCAGCGGATTTGCATCAAGCCATTGGAGCAATTAATTCCACCTTGTGCGCCTGTTTTGCAAGTGTCTGTGCCTGATTGCGGTGTGCAGACGAGCAACTGTGAATCATTGACAGTCTCGAATGTGTTGTCATGGAAGGCTGTTACCTCAGGAACATGTGATCCATTTATTGAAAAGTATCGTGTTTATGGGGCAAAGTCTTCGTCGGGGACCTTCTTGAAGTTGGCCGAAACGGAGAAT
>JBDKFF010000014.1:0-4086 GCA_039798865.1 Bacteroidota bacterium | reverse complement strand
CGCTATAATCATTTCAAGGGTGCCCCTAAAACGGGCATGGTGATTATCCCCACGGAACTCATTATCAACAATGGCGATGTATTGAAAGACATCGTATTGAAGTTGGCCGCCGATCATCAATTGCCCGCCGATTTCATGACATGGTTGGCCACAGAAAATGATTTCTGTAATTCCTTGGTAGATCGCATTGTTCCTGGAGCTCCGGATGCGGAAACGGCTGCTTCGATTTGTGCGGAGGTGGGCTATGAAGATAAAAATATCATTGTTTCGGAGGTATATCGTTTGTGGGCGATTCAGGGGGGAGCTCGTGTCAAAGAGGTATTGAGCTTTGCGAAAGCGGATGCCGGCGTGGTGATTGCGGAAGACATCGAAATCTATCGTGAATTGAAACTTCGACTCTTGAACGGAACACACTCGTTGATGTGCGGAATGTCGTACTTACTAGGTTTCCGCTTGGTGAAGGATGCGATGGCCAATAATTATTTGAGCAAATTAATCATGAACTTGATGTTGAGCGAATTGGCCTTGGCTATTCCTTACAAGATGGACTTTAAAGTCGCGGATCGTTTTGGTCGGGCGGTATTAGATCGTTTCAAAAACCCGTTCATTAATCATAAGTTAATCGATATCACGGTTCAGTATACCACCAAGATGCGGATGCGAAATATTCCCTTATTGGTGAATTACTACAAGGAATTCGGCAAAGCGCCAGAATTATTCGCCATGGGCTTTGCGGCCTATTTGCAGTTCATGCATGCGGTGAAGGAGGAGAATGGCAAGTATTTCGGAGATTCCAATGGGGAATTATATCCGATTAATTGCGACCACGCAGGGTACTTTTACGAGGCTTGGAAGGATTTTAATTTGAATCAGGTATTAGCAGATAAGAGCCTATGGGGAGAAGATTTAAGTGCACTTCCTGGTTTTGAAGCAGCGGTACAGAAATACATATAAGCAAATATGAAGGCATTTTTAAACGAAGATTTTTTATTGCAATCGCCAACGGCCCAGACCTTGTATCATGAGTTTGCGGCCAAACAACCGATCATCGATTACCATAACCATTTGGTACCCGAACAAATCGCGGAGGACAAGCAATTCGATAATATCACACAAATCTGGCTATATGGCGACCACTACAAATGGCGTGCCATGCGTGCGCATGGCGTGGACGAAAAGTACATCACCGGAAATGCCAGCGATGAGGAGAAGTTCATGAAATGGGCGGAGACGGTTCCATACACGATGCGAAATCCATTGTACCATTGGACGCATTTGGAATTGCAACGCTACTTTGGCGTTACGGAATTATTGAACAAGGATTCTGCCAAACGCATTTATGATCATTGCTCTGCTTTGTTGCGTACGAAGGAATACTCGGTTCGTAATTTGTTGCTCAAGATGAATGTGAAAGCGTTATGTACGACGGATGATCCGATTGATAATTTGAGCTATCACAAGCAAATCGCGGCCAGTGGATTTTCGATTAAGGTATTGCCTACTTTCCGTCCCGACAAGGCGATGGGGGTAGACGATGAGGCTGTATTTGTCGCTTATGTGAATGCATTGGCGACAGCCGCAGGTCAAACGATTCGTACGTTGGCTGATTACAAGGCTGCCATCAAGTCGCGCCATGATTTCTTCCATGAGGCGGGTTGTCGTTTGAGTGACCATGGCTTGGAGCATATCTATGCGGAGGAGTTTACGAAGGAAGAAATTGAATTGATTTTTGATCGATTGATCACGGGTAAGGTGATTAGCAAAAAGGAAAAATGGCAATTTAAATCGGCCATGCTCGTATATTTTGCACATTTGGATCATGCACGTGGGTGGACCCAACAATTTCACTTGGGGGCAATTCGGAACAACAATGCGCGTCTTTTGGGTGCCTTAGGTCCTGATACCGGTTTTGATTCGATCGGTGATTTTGAGCAAGCTCGTCCCCTATCGGCGTTCTTGAATCATTTGGATTCAACGAACCAATTGGCCAAAACAATTCTGTATAACTTGAACCCGCGCGACAATGAGTTGCTAGCAACCATGACCGGTAATTTCCAAGACGGAACGATCGTAGGGAAGATGCAATTCGGTTCAGGTTGGTGGTTCTTGGATCAAAAAGATGGGATGGAGAAGCAGATCAATGCATTATCGAATATGGGGATGTTGAGTCACTTTGTGGGGATGTTAACGGATTCACGGAGTTTCTTATCTTTCCCACGTCATGAGTATTTTAGAAGAATCTTATGTAATTTACTGGGCCAAGATGTGGAAAATGGCGAGTTGCCGGCTGACATCGCTTGGTTAGGAAAATTGGTAGAGGACATTTCGTATAAGAATGCCTCGTCGTTTTTTAATTTTGAATAAGGCATGAAAAAAGTAGTCACGTTTGGTGAGATTATGGGTCGTTTAAGTCCTCCGGGCTATGGCCGCATTGTACAGACGCAATCATTTAATATTACCTATGGCGGTGGAGAGGCGAATGTAGCCGGAGGTTTGGCGCATTTGGGTATTCCCGCAAAACACGTGACGCGCTTTCCAGCGAATGAGCTTGGTAAGGCAGCGGCAGGCTATTATTCACAAGTAGGTGTCGATACGTCGGATATCGTTTATGGCGAGGGTCGTTTGGGCCTCTATTTTGTGGAATTTGGCGCAGCGATGCGTCCGAGTAAGGTGACTTATGACCGGGCGGATTCGGCGTTTGCTAATTTGAGCCCATCGGAATTTAACTGGCAAGAGATTTTCAAAGATGCTTGTTGGTTCCACTGGACAGGCATCAGCCCGGCTATCTCCGAATCGGCCGCACAAGCATTACGCGAAGCGATTTCAGTCGCAAATGCGATGGGAATCACCGTTTCCGCGGATGTGAATTACCGCAAAAATTTGTGGAAATACGGCAAGAGCGTACAAGAGGTGATGCCTGAATTAATTGAAGGTTGTGATATCATTGTCTGTGGAAAAGGAGATGCGGAAGACATTTTGGGCATAGTTCCGGATGGCAGCACAAAGAGCGGTTGGCATTCCATTTGTAAGCAAATAATGGCGCAATTCCCACGCTTAAAGAAGATCATCAATACGAAGCGAGGTCAAATCTCTGCCTCTCAAAATACGCTTTCGGCGATGTCATACGATGGCAAAGAGGTTTTGAAATCGGATACCGTTGAAATTTCTCAAATTGTGGATCGAATTGGAGGCGGCGACGCGTTCATGGCGGGATATATTTATGGGAATTTGATCTATGTGGATGAGGCAAAGTCCTTGGCCTTTGGGGTCGCGGCGTCAGCGTTGAAACATACCATTGAAGGCGATATCAACCGCGCGAATTTGGATGAAATTGAAATAGTAATGAAAGGCGACTTGAGTGGTCGTTTAAACCGATAAACATGGCCAGAAATAGTTCCACAGTTGTATACCAACGAATCGCTGAAACACCAATAGTTCCATTGTTTTTCAATTCCGATTTGGGCATTGCTCAAAACGTCTTGAAGGCATGTTATGATGGCGGAATTCGCGTTTTTGAATTCACCAATCGCGGGGCTGAGGCGCCGGTGATTTTCGCGAAATTGATTGATTTCTGTGAGAAGGAATGTCCGGATTTGGTTTTGGGAATTGGAACCATTTATGATGCGAAACAGGCATCCGAATTCATCCAAATGGGTGCCGATTTCATGTTACAGCCATTCACGACCCCAGAAGTGGGCGAAATTTGTGCGAAACACGATATCCCGTGGATGCCGGGAACGATGACCTTAACGGAAATCCGCAATGCAGAATTGTTAGGAGCTAAAATCGTGAAGATTTTCCCAGGCAACGTCGTGGGCCCCGGATTTGTGAAAGCGATTAAAGGACCTATGCCGCATAGCAAGATTATGGTAACAGGGGGCGTGGAGCCGACACAAGAGAGCATGAAAACGTGGTTTGATGCAGGTGCATCTGCTGTGGGCATGGGATCACAATTATTCCCTCCAGCTTTGATAGCCAAACAAGATTATCAGTCGATTACGAATACCATTAGTGATTTAATCAAAATCTACCAAGGCTTGTAAAGGCCAACCAAAAAACCCTCTAAACCATGAATAAAATAGGAAC
>JBDKFF010000013.1:0-4766 GCA_039798865.1 Bacteroidota bacterium | reverse complement strand
GGGATCCATCACCCGACTACCTTCGAAAAAAGAATCAGGTGTCGCGTTTAAAATTCCCATGATCAAAGGCTCGTCCAGACGCAGGATTCGGCCTTGAACTCGAATTGTTTGAAAAGATGGAAAAAGAGCGTTCAAATCAAATGAAATTTAGGATAATTTAAATATTTTTGTAGGCTATAAGTATTAAAACCAACCCGTATGAATAAGGACTCCGCGCCTTCCCAAACTGAAATCGAATATCGCCAAGTAATTTCATACTGCAAAGCCTTGTTTGATAAAAAAAACAAAGATTACGGTACCTCTTGGAGAATCTTACGCTTGCCTAGTTTGACAGATCAAATCTTCATCAAAGCGCAACGCATTCGCAGCATTCAAGAGAAAGGTGCCCAGCGCATCGAAGACGGCATCGAGGGAGAATTTATCGGAATCATCAATTATTGCATCATCGCCTTAATTCAAAAATCGCTCGAATCCTCTGACCAGATGGAATTCAGTCCCGAGGAATTAAGTGCTTTTTACGACCAGCAAGTCGAAACGACACTCGAATTATTACGCAATAAAAACCACGATTATGGCGAGGCTTGGAGAGACATGCGCATCAGTAGTATGACGGACCTCATCTTGGTGAAGATATTTCGCACGAAACAAATCGAGAATAATCAAGGCGTTACACTCGTTTCAGAAGGTGTAGAGGCCAACTACCAAGATATGCTAAATTATGCCGTTTTCTGTTTGATTAAGTTCAAAGAGGAAAAGCAGATGCAAATGGCTCAACAGCAATAAATCGGATGAAACTAACCCGCAACATCGCCACATTTTTATTGGTCGGGATATTCTTATTCTCCGGATTAATCAAACTCAACGACCCCATCGGAACGGAGTTAAAACTCGAGGAATACTTCGAAGTTTTCGCCTTGGATTTCCCGTGGATGGCGGGTTTCTGGAAATTATTAATTCCACAGGCCTTACTCTTTTCGATTGGTTTGAGTAGTGCTGAGATTGTTTTGGCCATCGCATTGGCCCTCAACTACAAAACCAAAGCAACTTTATACAGCTTCGTGGGTATATTGGTCTTCTTTAGCTTCCTTACGTTTTATTCGGCTTATTTCAACAAGGTAACCGACTGTGGCTGTTTCGGAGAAACGATCAAATTGACCCCATGGACATCCTTTGGAAAGGATATATTCCTGTTGATTTTAACATTAAGTTTATTCTTAACAGATAAGATTAAGCAAAGCCAACAAACCGGAAAATGGGTGTTCGCTTCTGCCATTTTGAGTATTGGATTGGGAACGTATTGTTATTTCTACCTACCGATTCAGGATGGATTACCCTATGCTGTAGGCGAAAACATTCCTACGAACATGAAGAATCGCGAGGAATTGAAATTCACTTACGTCTATAAAATGAATGGCAAAACGGTTGAATTAGCCGAAATGCCGACGGATCCCAAGGCGGAATTTGTATCGATGCAAGCGATCAACGAAAAGGAGGCGCGTCCACTGATTACGGATTATCGTTTGTGGGTAGATGGAGACACCACGGATTATACCCAGAAAATCTTCCAAGGTGATCATCTATTAGTGATTGCCCCCAATGTTCACCACGCTCGATTAGCAGCTTTTGAAGAAATCAGCCAATTAGCGAAAACAATTCAAATCCCCATCTGGTTAGTTAGTGCATCGTCGGACGAGGACGTAAATGCCTTGCGTCATGAATACCAATTGGCATTCCCGGCCCTATCCGCAGATTCGAAAGTATTAAAAACCATCATTCGTTCTAGTCCAGGACTTTGGCTTATTAGTCAAGGGACCGTCAAAGGAAAATGGTCGGCCTATCGCCTACCCAACGCGAATGACATTCAACAACGTTTAAAACAATAAGTGCAAGAATGAAGAATATCTATTTAGTAGGAATGCCCTCATCAGGAAAGAGTACATTAGGGAAAGAGTTAGCAAGAAATTTGGGGTATAGCTTTACAGATATGGATAAATTGATCGAAACCCGTGAGCAAAAGACGGTTTCAGAGATTTTCTCCAACTACGGGGAGGCCCATTTTCGGGAAATAGAAAAGAAAACATTACGCGGTTTTCAACCGAATCAATCCATGGTCATCGCAACAGGTGGTGGAGTTCCTTGCTTCAACGATAACATGGATTTTATCAAAGAGAATGGTGTGAGTATCTTCTTAAATGTGGATGTCAATGATTTGGCAACTCGATTATACAAAGCACAGGGAAATAATCGTCCCCTCTTAGACAAAAGCCAAAGTGAAGAGGTGGTGATTGCATCCATCAAAAAGACGTTTGAGGAGCGCTTGTCATTTTACCAGCAAGCCGATATACAAGTTGACGGCGAGATCACCGTTAGCCAATTACTGTGGTTATTAGACCAATATATCCCGGTTTAAAAGAACAATCCACCCCCAAGGCTTATTTGAGTCTGGGTAATATTCAATGCGGCGGATGCGTAATCTGCCGCATTTTTTAATGCATAAGGCGTATAGGCATCCTTACCACTTCGTTGAACAAAAGCTAAGTCAAAATAATACGCCGAACTGCGGTAACCTATGCCACCGGATAGTTGAAATTGGCTACGATCAATGGAATCATAGGTACCGGAAAATCCATTTCCATAAGAGGCCACCCCCCCACGTAATGTCCATGCAGGAGTAAGACGAAATTCAGCTCCCACCTTCATATTCAAGGCTGTCTGAAAATTGCGAGACATTTGCGTATTATACTTGTCTTTGAATTGCTGATTCGCGTAGGGCCCAAGTTCTGCCGAAGCAACATACATCCCCGAGTAATTGACCATTTCAATATCTGCACTCAATAAGCCACGCTTACCGAAGAAATAAGCCAATCCTCCCGATAGTCGGAAAGGTGTCGCCAATTGGTAGCTAAATTCATTTGGGGTCAACTTAACAGGTTTCACCCGTGTGATAAAACCGCCAGTTACTGGAATCGAAGTGACCTGTGGACTCAAGGTCCCCGCATATTGTTCAATTAGTTGGTCATAATAGGTAGGCGTCTGCAGATTTAATGCGACACGTAAATTGGGCTTTAATTTATAGATGGTTCCAAGCGATATGGATACACCCGAACCTGTCGTATTTAACTGCTCCTCCATAGCCCAACCTGCTACAAAATTGTTATCGGGATAACGCTCTTCCCACAATTGAGTCATCGTGGATCTTAATTTAGAGAAGTGCAAACCCAACCCAATGAAAAGACGGTCTTGATAAGCCGCTCCATAACTAATATCCCATTGTGCTATCGAACCATTGTTTACGGCAGTTCCCGACTGATTTGTAGGCAAGTTGGGCAAATACCGTTCAAACGGTGCTCCACCAGTCTTTGCATTTGGGTTGATCAAATAAGCTTGGTAAGCTGCCGCCTCAGGACTATCCGCCGTATTGTAATAGGAGTCATATTCCTCATCCAATGTAGCACCGGTCGCCCCCTTATCACCAGCTTTTTGAATCAAGTAATCCAAATAAGAGCTTCGATTATTCGTTCCATCAATCGATAAGGGCTGCATCAGGACCACTTGACGAGAATATCCAATACCAAATGCCCCACGCCAAGACGAACTAGACAAATATTCACCTGAAAGGACAATGCCAAAATTAGGCATATGTATCATGCTATTATCGCTCGTACTTTTTTGATCCAAATACATCGATTCCGTATTGGTCGATAGGTGCGCTACATTAATCCCGATTTCAGAACGAGAATAGAATCCCAAACCAGCTGCATTTCCAGCAATCGAACTTAAATCAGCACCTAATACACTGTGCGTGCCACCCAAACCCTGCATACGTGATGTTCCCGTCACATAGGACGTCGAATATTGCTTAGCAAGCATTGGATAGGTATAAATCTGAGCGCTACCTCCAAAAGCGATTGAAAGTAGCATTAGAAAAAATAATCTTTTCATAACGAATTATCTTGGACCACGTGAAGAACCACCTCCCGACGAGCCACCACCACTGTAACTGCCTCCTGAATAGTTACTCGAAGGAGAACTATAGGATTCGGTACGATTTTGCCCATAATTTTGTTGGGGAGCGGCTTGAAATTCATAATTCGAATTTCTTCGTGGCGCTGCTTGGGTTGGGTAATTGGAATAGGTCTGCGTCGAATTCACACGGGGTTGATTCGAGCTTTGAGTATTGTAAGAATTGTTTCCGCCACGCGGTGCATTGGAATAATTCTCCCCCCCATAACGATTACTCGAACCTGTATCTCTTGGTCCACGAATATATCTTGGAGCTGGCTCATTATTGACAGCAACATTGGGCTGATACACATTACCACCGTAGTAGTTTTGACCAAAACCATAGTAATAGTTATAAACCGGTCCACGACCAAACATCATGCCCGGACCCACATAACCGTAGAATGGATCATAAAAACCATAGGGACTTCCAAAGCCAAAAGAATTGAAGGCAAATGCATTATTCCCATAGAATCCAAAATTTGAACCTAAGCCATAACCTGGGAAAAATGGATCATTCAAACGCCAATCCATCAATGGAGAATTCCAACGATTTCCAAAACCCAATCCAAAACTTATGTACGGATTCGAATACCAATTATTCCAAGGGTTCGAAGTAAACATACCTTGATTAAATCCATAATTGAATCCTTGTTGGTAAACTACCCGCGAATTCAAATAATTTACGTCTTCCTCCTCTTGAATCACTACACCCTCCTCTTCTTGAATAATCTGGGCGTCATCTTCAAAATTTAAATACCCTG
>JBDKFF010000012.1:0-5737 GCA_039798865.1 Bacteroidota bacterium | reverse complement strand
GTGAGTATCGTTCCGATAAAATATGATTTAACAGACTACGATGAATTACGGGAGATGCAATCCTGGGACCTTTAAGGCATAAGTCAATAAGGTCGTAATCGATAAAATATCTTTAATTTCCCCGTTTAAGGCCATTTCGATAGCTCGTTGAACGGGGATTTTTTTGATTTGTAATTGTTCGGTGTCCTCAGGTTCAGATTCGGTTAATGTTAATCCTTCTGCGAGGTACATGCTCGCTTTTTCATCAGTCACCGAATTAGATAGGTAATTCTCCCCGAGCAAAGTCCAGTTATCGGCAAGGAGTCCCGTTTCTTCCTTTAACTCTCTTTTGGCTGCGTCCAAGGGAAGCTCGTTTTGGCATCCTCCCTCCGGTAATTCCCAGGAATAGGCCCCAATGGTATAGCGGTATTGTCCCACCAAATAGGTATTCCCCTCATCATCAATGGGCAGAATGGCGATGGCATGATTCTTAAAATGTACCTTGCCATAGATCCCCGGTTGGCCATTCGGTTTTATAACCTCATGATGTTCTAAGCGAATCCAATCGTTTTCATAGGGAATACTGATATCCTGTGTTTTCCAAGGGTTTATTTCCTGTTCCATCCGACAAAAATACTATCTTTGTCCAGATTTTCCCTGTATGAAACAAAGGCTTATTTTATTCTCGTTCTTTTTGAGTTTGCTGATCATGTCGGCGAAATTCTATGCCTATTACGCAACAGGATCCACGGCGGTTTTAACAGATGCGTTGGAGTCAATCATTAATGTGGTAGCGGCAGCATTTGCCTATTATTCCGTTTATTTGGCCTCCTTACCGCGAGATTTGAATCATCCCTATGGGCATGGAAAAATTGAGTTCTTTGCCTCGGGATTGGAAGGTGTTTTGATTCTTTTGGCTTCCGCATACATCTTTTTGCATGCCTCGCAGCATTTATTAGCCAAACCTGCGCTTACTCAGTTAGACTTAGGTCTACTCGTTTCCCTTTCATCCACGGTTTTAAACGGTTTGATGGGATTCTACCTGGTTCGTGCGGGAAAAGCATCCCATTCGCCCGCATTGGTTGCCGATGGGAAACATTTGACATTAGATGCCTACAACGGCATATTAATCGTTTTGGCAATTGCACTGACCTTGTTTACCGGTTGGCTTTGGGTGGATGCGGTTGCTTCCATCGCTTTTGCGCTATTGATGTGTTGGCAAGGCATTCGTCTGATTCGTGAGGCGGTCGCCGCCTTAATGGATGAGACAAACCCTGCGGTATTTACAAAGGTGATCGAATGGATCATGAAGCACCAAAAAGCGAGCTGGATCGATCTGCACAATTTACGCATCCAACAATATGGGGGTGATTTACACATCGATTGCCACTTAACCCTACCCCGTTATTGGGATTTAAATCGGGTTCATGATGAAATCCACGATTTTGAAGTGAAGATGGCGGAGGTTTTGCCAACTGAAATCGAGATTTTCGTACACGTGGATCCTTGTTTGGATGCCTGCTGTTCACATTGTGAAATAGCAGACTGCCCAATCCGTGCGCATGCTTTCAAGCAGAAGATTGAATGGAACGCCAAAAACATGGCGCTCAATCAAAAACATTTCAACGAGCTCTAAGCAGGCTTAAGACTTCCCATTCCTCCATCGACGCCGATGATTTGACCAGTTATCCAAGAATTTGCCGGAGATAATAAGAATGCGGTTAGGTTTGCCACATCGCTCGATTCTCCCACACGGCCCAAGGGATGACGTTTCCCACCTGCTTCAATTTTCTCAGGACTACTTAATAAATTAGCCGCTAAGGGGGTATTGGTTAAGGAAGGTGCAATTGCATTCACTCGAATTTGTTGGCTTGCTAACTCAGCTGCCAATGATCTTGTTAATCCTTCGATTGCTCCTTTCGAACTCGCAATGGACGCATGGAATCCCATTCCTGTTTGAACAGCTACCGTGCTGTAAAGTACGATGGAACCGGAACCATTTTGCTTTAGGTTGGGTAGGTAGTTTTGAATTACCTTCACAGCTCCCAATACATTCAATTGAAAATCGGCGCTAAAATCAGCCTCTGTTAATCGATGAAAGGGTTTTAGGACAATACTTCCTGGGTTGTAAACAATTCCAGCAATGGGACCTTCGATAGCGGGTAATGGCTGATCTGAAGAGGCATCCCAAGTGTGATTTTCACAAGCCGGGTTTGCAGTTCTAGCAATGTTGATAACGCGATGCCCTTCTTTGATTAAGGCATCAGCCGTTGATGCGCCAATCCCATGACTAGCGCCCACGATAATAAAAGTACCCATAAGATTTAGCTATGAAGTGAATCTAAAAATTCGCGTTTGGTTGATTCCTCTTGGAATTTACCCCCATAATAAGAAGTAATCGTCGAGGTCGCATCATCCTTTACGCCTCGAGAGGAAACGCAAAGGTGTTTTGCATCGATGAAAACAGCCACGTGTTCTGTCTTTAAGACTTTTTGTAAATACTTCGCGATTTGCATCGTTAAGCGTTCTTGTACTTGAGGACGTTTAGCGAAATACTGAACGATTCGATTCAATTTCGACAAACCAATTACTTGGCCAGAAGAAATGTAAGCGATATGTGTTTTACCCATGATCGGTACAAAGTGGTGCTCACAATTCGAATAGAAACTGATGTTCTTTTCAATAAGCATTTCATTGTAACCGAATTTGTTTTCAAACAAGGCAATTTTAGGCTCATTCGCTGGATTTAATCCATTGAAGATCTCCTCCACGTACATTTTGGCAACACGTTTTGGCGTGCCACGTAATGAATCGTCTGTTAGGTCTAAACCTAAGGTCAACATGATCTCACGAAAATGTGACTCGATTTTAGCAATTTTTTCTGCATCAGAAAGAACAAAGGCATCCTCCCTCATCGGTGTCTCGATGGAGGTGGCTACATGATTGTCTCCAATTTCTTCGTCGGTCAACAAGAAACGGTCTGTATCAATTAGCAGGGAATTCAACGAAATTTCTTTCTGTTTCATACAATTTGATTTTTAAATCTAGCTCTGCAGCAATTTCTGGTCTTAATTTATTATAAATCACAATGGCAATATTTTCTGCCGTTGGATTTAAGTTAGCGAATTCGGGTACATCTAAATTTAAGTTCCTGTGATCGAATTTCTTGCAAACTTCGCGTTGGACTAAATCGGATAAAACCTTCGTATCGATAACATAACCCGTTTCTGGATTAATTGTTCCCGTAACTTGAATAATTAATTCATAATTGTGCCCATGGTAGTTCGGATTATTACATAAACCGAATATTTCCTTGTTTTTTTCTTCGCTCCACGCTGCGTTATGCAAACGATGTGCAGCGTTGAAATGCTCTTTCCGGAAAATGCTTACTTTAGGTGAGTCGCTCATTTTTTTATAAATCTTATAAATTTACAAGAGTAATTTCATTAAATTTCAATTTCATCATCTAATTACCTATTTAATCATATATGAAACGGAGAAATTTTATTACTAAATCTCTTGTTTATACTTCAGGTGCGGCTCTTTTGCCACATTTATCTCAAGCACAGAACATAGAACAAACAAAAGTACGATTAGGTTTCATCGGTGTCGGATTACGGGGTCGAAATCACCTCGAAATGGCCTTGTATCGAGACGATGTCGAAATCGTTGCCATCTGCGATGTGGATCCCAATGCGATTCAGATAGCTCAAAAAATGATTACAGACAAAGGACGGAAACCTGCAGTTGTTTATCAAAAAGGCGATCATGATTTCGAAAACCTGGCTAAACGTTCGGATATCGATGGCGTTGTGATCGCAACCCCTTGGGAATGGCACGTGCCAATGGCACTCGAAGTGATGAAACAAGGAAAATATGCGGGAGTTGAAGTTTCCGCGACCGTGACCTTGAAAGAATCTTGGGACTTAGTCAACATGTACGAGAAAACGGGATCACATTGCATGATTCTGGAGAACGTATGCTACCGTCGGGACGTTATGGCGACCCTCAACATGGTTCGTCAAGGGATGTTTGGAACGCTTTCACACGTTCAATGTGGCTACCAACATGATTTACGTGAAGTAAAATTCAACGATGGGAAGCAAGCCTATGGTGGTGGAGTGGAGTTTGGCGAGAAGGGATTTTCGGAGGCCAAATGGCGCACGCAACACTCCATTGATCGCAATGGTGATTTATATCCGACACATGGTTTGGGACCCGTAGCTGAAATGTTGAACATCAACCGCGGAAATCAATTTGCCTATTTAACATCCATGGCCTCACCTGCTTTGGGTTTGCATCAATACATTGAAGAAAAAGGCGGCAAGGATCATCTTAACGCCAAAGTAAAGTTTAAATGTGGGGATGTGGTGCAAACCATGATTAAATGCCACAATGGAGAAACCATATTAATTACGCACGATACGAATTTACCTCGTCCTTATTCCTTAGGCTTCCGAGTTCAAGGAACCAAAGGAATCTGGATGGATGATAATAAATCGATTTATTTAGAGGGCGTTTCTGCCAAGCAACACCGTTGGGAGGACTTCAAGCCTTATCAAGAGAAATATGATCACCCACTATGGAAAGCGCATGCAGCTGATGCCGAAAATGCGGGTCACGGTGGAATTGATTATTTCGTTTTACGAGCCTTTATCGAATCCATTAAAAATAAGGTAGGCCCACCTATCGATGTGTATGACGCAGCGGCGTGGTCGGCGATTTCGCCTCTATCCGAAGAATCCATCGCGAAGGGCTCCGCTCCTATTCAAATACCAGATTTCACCCGTGGAAAATGGAAAACCAATCAACCAATTTTTGCTTTAAACGATCAATACTAAACCTATGTCAACTTCAAAATCTTCCAACGGACCTTTAATCATGATCGGAATACTCTTTTTTGTATTCGGATTTGTGACGTGGGTTAATTCAGTACTTATCGCATTCTTTAAGGATGCCTTCGATTTGAATAATTTTCAATCGCTGTTAGTTACCTCCGCTTTTTTCATCTCCTATTTTGTGATGGCGATTCCTTCGTCATGGGTATTAGCAAAAACAGGCTTTAAGAATGGAATGTCTTTTGGGCTTTTAGCCATGGCCGTAG
This sequence comes from Bacteroidota bacterium, assembly GCA_039798865.1. Lineage (GTDB taxonomy): Bacteria > Bacteroidota > Bacteroidia > Cytophagales > Spirosomataceae > Aquirufa. Next base: position 654 of record JBDKFF010000012.1, on the reverse strand, counting down.
GAACTTTATTATTTATTCCTGCCGCTAAGGTTGAAAATTATGGGCTTTTCTTGGTGGGTTTATTTGTGATTGGAACGGGTCTAGCTTTGTTACAGACAGCCTCTAACCCTTATGTGACCATTTTAGGTCCGTCGGAAAGTGCGGCCCAACGAATTTCGGTGATGGGTATCTGTAATAAAGTGGCAGGTATTTTAAGTCAAGTTATTTTTGGAGGACTCTTATTGTCTTCCGCAGCAGGGGCAGCCAAATTAGAAACCGTGATTATGCCTTATGGAATCATGACGGCCATTTTAGTTGCGCTTGCTTTATGGGTTCGTTTTTCTTCTTTGCCGGAAGTGGAAGCAGAAGAAACGGAGGAAGAAAAAAGTGCGTCCAAAGCAAGTGTTTGGGCATATCCCAACTTAGTATTAGGCCTCGTGGCCTTCTTCTTGTATGTAGGCGTGGAAGTGATGGCGGGTGATACGATTATCAACTACGGGGTGTCCAAAGGCTTTAGCATGGATGTGGCCAAATCATTTACCAGTTATACCTTGTATGGCATGTTGGCGGGGTATATTGTCGGTATTTTGTTTATTCCTAAATATTTGAGCCAACAAAAAGCCTTGAATTATTCTGCACTTTTAGGAATCCTTTTTTCAGTAGGTGCTGTGGTGT
>JBDKFF010000011.1:0-6356 GCA_039798865.1 Bacteroidota bacterium | reverse complement strand
CTGATTCTTACCGCATCCATGGTTGTCATGCTCATTGAAATGAATACCTATACGGTTGTTAGCTCTGCGATTTTATTCGGCTTTGCATGGGGTTTCAATACACCTACCTTAGCGGCCTGGACCACCGATTTAGCTAATAAAAACCACATGGGACGTGCTATGGCTACCATGTACATCGCACTCGAATTGGGCATTGGATTAGGTGCTTTCTTTTCGGGGTGGATCTATGAAGGCATGCAAGAACGTATCCCTATCCCATTCTTTATTTCAGGTGTACTTGCCTTGTTATCTTTTTTCTTACTTTTGAATTATCACAAAAACTGGCAAAAAAATGGAATTTAACGATTTTCTCATCAGTAAAAACATTGCTCCTGACGTCTTTAGAGAATCAGAAACAAGTCTATTTTTTACCTGGGAGAATGCTTTTATTCAGATGCATCCAAACAGTTTTACGGAACAATACAAGTTTCAAATCAATAAAATCCGCCGCAAATACCCACTAAAAACAGAATTTTAAGCGTTTAAATTTTATACTTTTTTTATTTAACGCAGTATTATTCAAATAATTAGTACATTGCTTTATTCGAAAGATGCAAATCCGTGAAATTTGCAATCGGAAATTATTTAACAAAATATATGCAAGCGAGTGATTTAGAAAATCTGTTCCCCAAAGCAACGGATATCCCCAAAGAATTTGATTTGACGCAACCCATTGAACAAAGAGAATACCTTGTCAATGGAGAAATGCGTAAATGGACTGGCAAGACCCAAGATGTTTGGTCACCTATCTATGTTAAAACGAACAACGGATTTGAGCAAAAGCGTATCGGATCTTACCCGATTACGGATGCCACAGATGCGATGGAAGTTTTATATGCCGGCGTAAAGGCTTATTCAAACGGTCGTGGCGAATGGCCATCGATGTCGGTAAGCCAACGAATCGAATGCGTGGAAAAATTCACTCAAAAGATGATTCAAAAGCGTGATGAAGTCGTAAAGCTTCTCATGTGGGAAATTGGTAAATCCTTAGGGGATTCTCAAAAAGAATTTGACCGTACGGTTCAATATATCTACGATACCATCGGTGCCTTAAAAGACATCGATCGTACCTCATCCACGTTCTTGATTGAAGAAGGAATTATAGGGCAGGTACGTCGCTCTCCGTTAGGGGTGGTACTTTGTATGGGGCCCTTCAACTACCCGTTGAACGAAACCTTTACTACCTTGATCCCCGCTTTAATCATGGGAAATACAGTTCTTTTCAAACCACCGAAACACGGTACCTTATTGCATTATCCCTTATTGGAGGCATTCAAGGATTCTTTCCCGGCTGGTGTGATTAACACATTGTACGGTCGTGGAAATTCGATTATTCCTCAATTAATGGAGTCGGGTAAAATTGATGTATTGACTTTGATTGGTTCATCCAAAGTGGCCGACAAACTAAAGAAAATGCACCCGAAGGTAAACCGTTTACGTGCCATTTTAGGTCTTGATGCCAAGAATGCAGCCATCGTAACCGAAAGTGCCCAATTGGATGTGGCAATCAATGAATGTTTATTGGGATCGCTATCATTCAACGGCCAACGTTGTACAGCAGTAAAGATCATCTTCGTTCATAAGTCATTAGCTGAAGCCTTTAACAAAGGTTTAGCCGAGAAAATCGAAGCCTTGAAAATCGGCATGATGTGGGAGCCGGGTGTACAGATCACTCCTCTCCCGGAGCCTAACAAGCCGGCTTACTTGAAAGAATTGATTGAAGATGCCAAATTACACGGCGCTAAAGTAATTAATAAGCACGGTGGAGAAAACTTCAAGTCCTTATTCTTCCCAGCGATGCTTTATCCTGTGACGAATAAAATGAAGGTTTGGCATGAAGAACAATTCGGACCTGTCGTTCCTGTCGTTCCTTTTGAAGATATTTCTACGCCAATTGATTATATACATGAATCCTCTCATGGCCAACAAGTTGCGATCTTTGGTACGGATGTAAACCAGATTTCAGCTTTAATCGATGAAACGGTTAATCAAGTTTCGCGTGTGAATATTAATGCGCAATGCCAACGTGGACCGGATTCATTCCCATTCACAGGTCGTAAGGATTCCGCAGAAGGAACTTTATCGGTAACTGCCGCATTACGTTCATTCTCAATCCGAACCGTGGTAGCGACGAAAGCGAATCAATTGAATAAGGATTTGGTGAACCAAATTGTGGAGAACCAACAGTCCAACTTCCTTTCGACTCGATTCATTTTGTAATTGAACGATTAAAAACAAAAAAGCCTCGATTTTCATCGAGGCTTTTTTTATGCAAACAAATATTATAAACTCGCACGTTGCGCTTTAACCGTTGGATCCGTAATGTACTCATCGTAAGTCATCAACTTATCTAAATGCGATTTCGAACCTAATTCAATAACACGATTCGCTACGGTATTCGTAAGTTGGTGATCATGGCAGGTAAATAAAATCGTCCCTGTAAATTCAACCATCCCGTTGTTCAACGCGGTAATGGATTCCAAATCCAAGTGGTTCGTCGGCTCATCAAAGATGCACACATTCGCACCTGACAACATCATACGCGAGAACATACAACGCTGTTTCTCCCCTCCTGAAATCACTGTACATTTCTTCAAAGCCTCTTCACCCGAGAACAACATACGGCCTAAGAATCCACGAATAAAGCTTTCGTCTTTCTCTACGGAATATTGACGCAACCAATCCACCAAATTCATGGAATCATCCTTAAAATAAGACGCATTGTCATTGGGCAAATAGGTTTGTGTGGTCGTTACCCCCCATTTGAATTCACCTGAAGTGGGTTTTGCCTCCCCCATCAAAATATCAAACAAGGCTGTAATCGCCAATGAATCTTTGGCAAGAAATGCTACTTTATCACCCTTGTTGATCGTAAAAGATACATTCGTGAATAATGGAACTCCATCTTCTGTCGTTGCCGACAGGTTTTCTACCGATAACAATTGGTCTCCCGCTTCGCGCTCTGGCTTGAAGTTGATGAATGGGTATTTACGAGAAGAAGGCTTAATGTCATCCACTTGCAACTTATCCAACATCTTTTGACGCGAGGTCGCTTGCTTCGACTTCGCTACGTTGGCAGAGAATCGACGAATAAATTCCTCCAATTCTTTCCGCTTTTCCTCTGTCTTTTTGTTTTGATCTTGACGCTGACGTGCAGCTAATTGAGACGATTCGTACCAGAAAGTATAGGTACCCCCATACAATTGAATTTTACCAAAGTCTAAATCGGCGATGTGCGTACACACATTATCCAAAAAGTGACGGTCGTGAGAAACGACAATAACCGTGTTCTTAAAGTTTTGCAAGAAACCTTCTAACCACAAAATTGAATCAATATCCAAGTTGTTGGTCGGCTCATCTAACAACAAAATATCCGGATTACCGAAAAGCGCTTGAGCTAAGAGTACCTTTACTTTCTCCGAACCATTTAAATCACGTAATAAGGTATAATGTAAATCCTCTTTAATCCCTAAGCCACTCAAAAGCGTTGCTGCCTCGGATTCTGCCTCCCAACCGTTTAATTCGGCAAATTCGGCTTCTAAATCCGCGGCCTTATTGCCATCTTCCTCCGTAAAATCCTCCTTCATGTAAATCGCATCCTTCTCCTGCATAATATCGTAAAGACGTTTATTACCCATGATAACGGTTTGCAATACAGGATACTCTTCGTATTCAAAGTGATTCTGTTTCAAGATGGACATACGTTCACCTGGATTCATCGAAACACTACCTGTTTGAGACTCAATTTCTCCCGACAAAATCTTCAAGAATGTGGATTTACCAGCTCCATTAGCCCCAATAAGGCCATAGCAGTTGCCCTCCGTAAACTTGATATTTACTTCTTCAAATAAGACTCTTTTCCCAAAGCGAAGGGAAACGTTCGATACAGATAACATACGAATTGGATTAAATAAGGCGCAAAATTAGGCATTTTGAGGCTAGAAAAAAATTCTATTTTTTATCTATTGTCCTATTTTTTTTGCAATTTCGGGCACTTTGAATGGAATTAACCTTGCAAACAGCTTCACATACGAATCCGGTAGAACCTAGCGCTGACCTAACTTTACAGGTTAGTGAGCAGGGAATCCGTTTTCCTGGTGAAGAAATAGTACCTTGGAAAAAGGCAAATCAAGCGATTAAATCCCGACTTGATTTCTTTACCAAAGGTCAGTCGGTGCATCAAGAGGTTTCAATTGAAGTAATCCATCCTGCATTCCTACTCCTTCCTAATGAATATCACGATCCCTTATATCGTGTGGCGTTTTTAGAGAAAGCCTTAGGAGAACATAGTATGAATGAACAAGAATTACATGAACAGCCTTGTCCTTTGGTTGATTCTACATTGTTGTTTTTAATCCCAAGTGCTTGGAAAGATTACTTGGCCAGCTTATTTCCTTTGGCCCAAATTAATTACAGCCATCGAATAGGGAATGAAATACAGAATTCTAAGTTATACATTCATCCTCGGATTCATGTTTACTTGCAAGAACAGAAGGCATATATCATTTATTTCCAACATGGTAAATTGCAGTTAGCCAATGTATTTCCCTATGACCATGAGTTAGCCTTAGCCTATTATTTACATTCTATTCGTGATACTTTTGACATACAATGGAATCAAGAAAGTATTCGTATGGAAGGACCCGATTCCACAAACAAGCAACTGATCGATGATTTAATTCGATTGAACATACCTCTTTCATGAAAAGAACCGCATTTTTCCCAGGCTCATTTGACCCTTTCACCAAAGGTCACGAGGACATCGTTTTACGGGCATTGACCTTATTTGACGAAATCGTGATTGGTATCGGCCAAAACTCCAATAAGAATCGTTATTTCAATTTGGAAAAAATGAAAGGATACATCGAGAGCACATTTGCGGGGAAACCTGTTCGAGTAGTTACTTACCAAAACCTAACGGCCAATGTCGCCAAGGAAGTTGGCGCAAAATTCATCATCAGAGGATTACGAAACACAACCGATTTTGAGTATGAAAACTCGATTTCACAAGTAAACCGTCACATCAACGAGGAATTGGAAACGGTCTTTTTGATTACCTCACCGCATTTAGCACCGATTAGCTCAACGATTATTCGGGATTTGCATCGTTATGGAAGCAAGATCGACCAATATTTACCTTATACCTTGGATGGTATTTGAGTTTCTTGAAATTTAATCATCACATATCGAATGGATGAATAGGTGTCTGAAACTGCCTTATTCATCGCTAAAGGAGATAACCATTCCACTTTCTCAATATTCTCTTCTACTTGAGGAATCAATTTTGCCGTATGCTTGCTGCGCATCGAATACCATTTGGTTTTCTTTAAAATGCGTTGATTCTTATGCGAATAGGTATGATACGTTGTACAAATCTTATCGACTAAGGTTGCCTTAACATTGCATTCTTCCTCTACTTCCCTCACAGCGGCCTTCTTGAATTTCTCATTCTTCTCCAATTTACCTTTGGGTAAGTCCCACTTTCCGAGTCGATAAATCCACAGAACCTCATCCGCTTCATTTTGTACCACACCACCTGCAGCTTCGATAACTGAATAAAGCGAACAAATCTTCGTCTTTAAAGCCTCCTTAATGTTCGTTAGAATATAGAGGGAATGAAAATCAAATGGCTTTTTCCCATGTAAGTCCTCAATGATTTTTTCCATTTGATCAACGCTCACGTTTAATAAACACGTGTGTCCTTTGAAATCCGCAATTTTAATCGGCTTTAAGCGAGCATCGATAATCACATCGAAATCCTCCATCGGAGGATAAGAATGCTTTTTCTTGCGATTAATTAATTTGATCGGACGATCGTCAATAAAAATGACCATTAGGGAAATTTAATTTTGGCAAAAATAGAATTAAATAATGATAAGATAAGCCGAAAAAACTATTTTTGTAATTAAATAAAAGAAACGATATTCCATGTCTAATTTGACCATTTCACAAGAAGTAGCCCAGCATTTATTACGCATTAAAGCCATTCAATTACGTCCAGACCAACCCTTCACATGGGCATCAGGCTGGAAATCACCCATTTACTGTGATAATCGAATTTCTTTATCAGATCCAGAAGCAAGAACTTACATTAAAAATAGCCTTTCCGCTGTTGTAAAAGGATACTTTAAAGATGTAGACGCCATTGCCGGTGTCGCTACGGCTGGTATTGCTCAAGGCGCTTTGGTGGCCGACTTCCTTGATCTACCTTTTTGCTACGTCCGTCCTGAGCCGAAAAAACATGGTATGGGAAATCAAATCGAAGGTTCTGTGAAGCCGGGTCAAAAAGTAGTTTTAATTGAAGACTTGATATCTAC
>JBDKFF010000010.1:0-3054 GCA_039798865.1 Bacteroidota bacterium | reverse complement strand
CCTAAATCGCCCGCCAATTTTTGCGCTAATACATCCCGCAAAAAACTACGATCATTGTAAGAAGCATTGAGAACCCAATCTGATTCGGCTGGCATCTGCACTAAGGCTACATTTTGCGCCTTCATAGCGACAGAATCCGTCCAAATCTCAAATCCATAAGGCTTTTTTACCAAACCGGGCAAGAAATAAAAATCAGCTTGGGAAGTACTGCCCCGAAACTCGATACCCGCCCAAAAATTCAAAGCAGGCTTATCCGTTAATTGATTTAAGAAACCTTTACCTCGGTCGTAAAGACTAAATTTTGCCGGTATTTTAGGCTCATCTCGGATCGTTGCGCCTTTCGTATCAATCACCAATATAGGTAAATTAGATACCGTCAAACTTTGTGAAAAAAGTTGAAAAGACAAGGCAAGTAAAACGACAAGAATCCTAAAAGTCATGACCAAGCGTTAAGTAGGTCATCGGAGATTTAACCTCATCATTTTCAATTCCATAAGCATAATCAAGCTTAATAAAATAACCGACAACATTTGCTCGAGCGCCAATGCCATAGCCAAACAAGAATGGATTTCGGAAGTCGGTGACCGTAGCCCGGAAAGGATTCGTATTGCCGCCATAGACATTCGTATTAAATCCATTGCTCCGAGCAAAAGGATTTGCACCCGTCCAAGCGCTTCCCGCGTCAAAGAATCCAACCATTTGAAAAGTATTGATAAACTGAGATTTAGAATAGGCAGAGCCAACGAGCGATTTTAAGGGTATTCGTAATTCTGCATTGAATAATAGATGGCTATTCCCCGACAACTTATTCATGCGAAAACCACGAAGCGTCGTCGCAAAATCACTCATAAATACATTGGGCTGTGCAATGCCATTGGTACCCAAGGGATTCTCCTTGTTGCGTTCCTCCCGATCAATAAACAACCAATTATCCATCCCGCCCAGAATGGTTTGTGGGGCTCCCAAACCCAAGGCATGCGAAGCAGAGAAGCGGGTTGCCAACAAAAGACTATTACTAATTTTCAAATAATGGCGCGCATCCAAGTTGAATCGTGTAAATGACTGCTGATTTAACGCATGTTGGTACTCGACCCCTGCAAACATCCGAAAACCGGTACGTAAATTCTCTGCCCAATACACGGAATTGTCAAAGGTGTAATTTAATCGACTACCCAAATAATTCGACACGATCTCCGGGGTGCTCACATTGTATTGATCAAAAGCACGATTCGTTGTCAGCATTGCTGACAAACTTAATTTACTCTGCAAATTAAGCGGATAGATTCCTTTAAGCTCAGCACGATTAAATCGGACTTTTTGGGATACCGTCTCGGTTTCTTGATCCAATACCCGTCGGTCAATCCGAAATACCCAATCCACTTTATTGGCCAAATAAGCATATTCGCCCCAAAGGTCAATATTCTTAATGTTGGCAGACAAGTAACCTCCTACTTTCAACAAATGATTTTCCATTAAATCATTCATCTTTAACTCCATGCTATATCCCAAGCCACGAATAGGATCTATTCGGAAATTCCCCTCCGATCCATTTATCACAAATGAATTCTGGTAGTCTAAAGGCCCCTGCAAGCGGTTTGAATCTTTCCGTAACCGCAAGGCTTGTTGGCGCTCAAGCCTCGACTTACGTACATCCGAAGATCGTTTATTCTCGTCGGGCACCGTCGCCGCTTGGACAACCTGCGTCGTATCAGGGAGTAAAGGATACCACAAATAGGATGGAGTTGCCATCATTTGCTTGAGATCGAACAACTGCAGTTGGTCATTTAAAATTTCTCGGTTTTTGACCAAAAAAGTATCATTAACCCATCGAAAATCGGACCAATTGCCTGACTTAACAATGGTTTGATATAATTTTTGATCCTGCGTATGATAAGAAACCAATTCCTGTGCAGAGCTACTCTCGTTTAAAAAATAGATCAATGAATCGGATACGGGACGGACATTCCGCATAAGACCTTTATGAATGAACAAAGTCTTAGGTTCTGATGGAGCATCTGCACGCCAATGCATAAGAGCCAACATGCCCTTTTCTTTCAAATAAGTACTATCGCTAATCCGGTCGGTCACATAGACGACGTCTCCATTACTACCCCACCAATGTGCCTCAGATTCCTGATTAACATCTTGTGTAATCGGCGTTAATCGATTTCTACGCAAATCATAAATTCCCACATCAACCTGCCCTTGCTTAAAAGTACGAACCAACAAATTTTGACTAGCATTCAATTCAAAATCCAAGAAACGAACATCACCTAAATTCTTTTTCGAATTAAATCGCAGGGACTGACGAGCCCATTGATAGGTATTTAGGAAATTCTTCCCCTCTTGCGCGTACAACACATAAAGATCCAATTTATTTGACCAACGGATAATGGGACCAACTCCGCCATCCGTCCGCAAAGGGTCTTTTAAGCCTGTTCGAAATATCTCTTTCGCATTGGAATTAGCCAGGGACTTCAGCATGATTCGGTAACGACCGGCATCCACTAAAACATAGGCGACTAACTTGCCATCCGGGCTCAATTGAAAATCATGTATTTGCTCTCCCTTGCCAATTTCAAAAGTCATGAGTGACTTTTTCGCCACATCCTTAACATTTACCTCATATTGCTTCGCCTCACTGACATAAAACTCAAACCATTCCTTGAGGAACTTGGCTATGGGCTTACGAATCGTACTTGAGATACTCGACTGTTCATTCCGAATAACACGAGTTAAATTGACAATATTCCCTATTTGACTTGCTCCATAGGTCTTCGCTAAATAAGACCAGATCGATTGACCTAGGTATTCAGCCTCTAAACCACGTGCCAAAACGGGTTTCCGAACTTTGTTCGCGCCAACCACCTGATACATGTATTGACTCATGGCTGCCGTTTCACCATTCGCTACGTAGGCAGCTAGTCCCGAGGTAAACCATTCAGGTACAGAAAGCAAAATGGAATTCTGTAAGGCATCCTTGATGCTGCCACCGTATAAAATATCATGAATATATACATGCGCTAATTGACGCAATAATTGCGTACGATAACT
>JBDKFF010000009.1:0-4300 GCA_039798865.1 Bacteroidota bacterium | reverse complement strand
CTCCCATTCCAGCTAATGAATTTCCATTCTCATCCGCGGTGATTTGGTAGTATTCCGGACGGTAGATAAACATTACCTGATCGGCATCCTGCTCGATAGCTCCAGATTCACGAAGGTCAGATAATTGTGGTTTCTTATTTCCGCCACGTGTTTCCGTGGAACGATTCAATTGCGAAAGTGCGATAACAGGTACATCCAATTCCTTTGCTAATTGCTTCAAGGCACGCGAAATTTGAGCAATTTCCTGCTCACGGTTTCCTGATGCTCCCTTACCGCTTGTATCTCCTGTCATTAATTGTAAGTAGTCAATGACGATCAACTTAATATCTTTCTGTGCCTTTAAACGACGGCATTTCGCGCGTAATTCAAGAATGGACAAGGCCGGGGTATCATCGACGAAGATAGGTGCCTCGTATAAACGCTTGATTTTCGTGTGTAGTTGTTGCCATTCATGGGGCTCCAACTTCCCTTTACGAATCTTTTCAGCCTCAATTTCAGCTTCCGCCGAAATGATACGATTCACAAGTTGAACCGCACTCATCTCAAGTGAGAATAAGGCAACGGCATGTCCCCATTCAACAGCAGCATTCCGACATGCCGAAACGACAAATGCCGTCTTACCCATACCTGGACGAGCCGCAATAATGATTAGTTCTTGTTTCTGCCAACCGGATGTCAGACGATCCAAATCGGTAAAGCCTGATGGAATACCCGTCATTCCGCTCTTCTGTTGTTGTTTCTCCTCTAATTCGGCAACGGCTTTCAAGAGGATGTCCGACATACTTTCGTAGTTCTTACGAATATTGGATTCGGCTATCGTGAAAAGCTCTTGTTCCATGCGATCCAAAATCTGGAATACGTCCGTCGTATCTTCGTACGATAAGCGTTGGATTTCAGATGAAACATGAATCAGTTGGCGCTTAATGTATTGCTCAATGATAATACGCGCATGGAATTCCACGTTGGACGTTGAACTAACCCGAGAGGTTAATTGAGCCAAGTAAGCTGTTCCTCCTGCTTTCTCTAAATCACCAGTGGATTTTAAATGGTTATTGACCGTTAATAAATCGACAGGTTGAGACTGTTGGAACAAGGCCTGAATCGCACCAAAAATCTTATTATGAGCCTCTTTGTAAAAACTATCCGGTTTCAATAATTCGATGACATTCGCCAAAGGCTCCTTCTCAAGCATCAATGCTCCCAGAAGTGCTTCTTCTAAATCAACGGCTTGAGGGGGTAATTTACCTAAACCTAAATCACTTAGCCTTTGTGGCATATTTGACCGATTTGATGAATTAATTCCCTGTTTACCCTTGTTAAAAGCCTGCGATGTGTTATTCGAATCCATAGCTACAATTTTACAATTTTTTATCAAAAATATCACCTTGTTGGTGATATAAAATTTCAAGTTTTCGCTATTTTAGTACTTTAAAACATTTAATACCGAAACTACTTGCTAGAGAAAATTATTTCCTTGTCGGACATCTCCTTAATCGAATTTCTAGGTGTGTCCAATTCCCATTTTCAGTTGTTGACGGAGGCCTTTCCTCAGACAAAAATCATTTCGCGCGGCGACCAAATTATCATTCGTGGTTCCGATGACCAAATGGCTTTGGTTGAAGCAATTGTGAATCAATGCATTCAGCACTTGAATAAACACAGTACCTTCACGGCGGTGCATATGAAGGCGTATATCGATTCGATTTTGAACCCAACGGGCGAGGAAATGGAGACGCCATGGGTGGAGGATAAAGATGTATTGTTGTTTGGGAATAAAGGCATTGTTATTAAGGCAAAGACTCCGAATCAACGGAAGTTGGTCGATGCAGCGACGAATAATGATATTGTCTTTGCTATCGGTCCAGCAGGTACCGGTAAGACCTATACGGCGGTGGCTTTGGCGGTCAAGGCATTAAAAAATAAAGAGGTTAAAAAAATCATAATCACCCGTCCAGCTGTAGAAGCGGGAGAAAATTTGGGATTTCTTCCAGGCGATTTAAAAGAAAAGATCGACCCCTACCTCAGACCTATATACGACGCGTTGGATGATATGATTCCTGCGGAGAAGTTGAAGTTCTATTTGGAGAATCGAACGATTGAAATTGCACCATTGGCCTACATGCGAGGCCGGACCTTAAATAAGGCCTTTATCTTGTTGGACGAGGCGCAAAATACGACTTCCATGCAAATGAAGATGTTTTTGACGCGTATGGGTATTCAATCTAAGACGATTATTACGGGAGATAAATCGCAAGTGGATTTGCCCAAGAACCAAACTTCCGGTTTGGGCGAAGCGGAACGGATTTTGAGTGGGATTAATGGGATTTCCTTTGTGGAGTTAGATGGATCCGATGTGGTTCGTCATCGTTTGGTACGTAAAATCATTGAGGCCTATGGAAAGCAAGACAAGTAGGATTATTCAGGCGGTCTCCGACGAACAAATTGCGCAGGTTTTTGAGATTCGAACCGAAGTTTTTGTTCATGAGCAAAAATGTTTGCCTTCGGAAGAGTTCGATGAATTAGATGCGCAAGCGATACATTTTGTTTTGTTGGAAGATGATAAGCCCGTTTCCACGGGTCGTTTTCGCAAGACGGACAAGGGAATCAAAATTGAGCGAATTGCCACCTTGAAAGAATCCCGCGGAAAGGGTTTTGCCAGTCAAATGATTCGCCATGTCATTCAGGAAGCGAAAAAACGATACCCTGAAAATAATTATTTCTATTTACATGCGCAGTTAGAGGTCATGCCATTGTATGCTTCATTAGGTTTCAAGCCATTTGGTGGAACTTTTATTGAGGCGGATATTGTTCATCAAGCCATGGAAGCTCATATTTAGGCTTCTTTAATTTCAACGAATATGTCAATTAAAGCAATTGAGAAAGTTTATCCGCCTGGACCTCCGCATTTTGTGGGCGATGGTTTTCGCGTACATAATTTTATACCGAGTCGGCATGGACTCGATATGCATCGCATGTCTCCTTTCATTATGATGGATTACGGGGCTAAATTTCACGTTCCTCCATCAGATAGCCCGAAGGGCGTGGGTGTACATCCGCATCGCGGTTTTGAAACGGTTACCATAGCCTACAAAGGGCGTGTGGCGCATCATGATAGTGCCGGTGGTGGCGGAATCATCGGTGAAGGTGATGTTCAATGGATGACGGCGGCATCAGGTGTTTTGCACAAGGAATACCATGAAGAAAGTTTTAGTAAGACGGGTGGTGACTTTCAGATGATACAACTCTGGGTCAACTTACCTGGCAAAGATAAAATGTCGGCACCCAAGTATCAGGCGATTGAAAATGCTGCCATGCCTAAAGTCGCTGTGGAAAAAGGATTTGTCGAGGTTATTGCAGGGAATTATCAAGGTGTACAAGGGAAAGCTAATACGTTTACACCTGTTCATATGTTGAATGCCCATTTAGAGCTTGGAGGAAAATCGGCGTTTGAATTTCCGGCTGAATTCAATACTTGTTTGGTGGTAGTCGAGGGTGAAATACGCATCAATGGTTCCGATGAATCTGTCCCATTAGATCATTTTGTACTCTTTGAGAACGAAGGAGAAACATTCCAAATTGAGGCAACCGAAAATTCGAAGATTCTTATCCTAAGCGGTGAGCCCATTCGTGAGCCCATCGCGGCTCATGGTCCCTTTGTGATGAATACAAGACAGGAGATTTTGCAGGCGTTTCAGGATTTTGAGGAAGGGAAGTTTGGACAACTTGAGAACTAAGAACTAAGAGTTAAGAACTAAGAGTTAGGAACTAAGAGTTAAGAACTAAGAACTAAAAGCAAAATATTGCGAACTGAAAATCATGAGTAGTTCGTATAAAATGAAAAGGTTAGAATTAAGCTTCGTAAACTTAACTCTAACCTTTAACTTTTTAACTTTTAGTTCTTAGTTCTTAACTCTTAGTTCTAAAAAGGCAAATCATCCCCACTCTCCGCCGCTAATGGAGGAAAGTTATTAGCTGGTGCCGCACTAGGAGCTGCTGCTGGAGCAGAAGTAGGTGCCCAGCCTGCGTTATCTTGTGCCGGTGCAGGCGCTGCTGCTCCCGAACGATCTAAACGATAGGCACGAATTTCGGTGTACCAACGCTCATTGTATTCTCTTGATTCCACATTGAATTGTACTTTCACGATTTCACCCTCTTGAATTGGAGCTAAATCTTGGGTCTTGTCTCCCCAGACCGACATACATACTTTCTTTGGGTATTGATCTTGTGTTTCTAAAACAAACTCTTGTTTAATCCAGTTTGTTCCGGTTCTGCCTGTCCCTGTAACCTCAGGCATTTTCTT
>JBDKFF010000008.1:0-6596 GCA_039798865.1 Bacteroidota bacterium | reverse complement strand
GCTAATTCTTCCGGACTTAGCGTATCGCTGTGCATGGCCTGGTTTTTCGAGGTGTCCGAATTTTTCAGGTGATTGATGAAAAAGGGTGGATTGCAAATGATGAAATCATGGATGGATTGATAATTTCCTAATGCAATCGTCTTGATTTGAATTTTGGGATTAGCCAATGCGCTCACATTTTCTTGAGCAAGCTCGGCTACGTCCGCTTGAATTTCAATCCCCGTGAAGTGGGAGGTAGGGAAAGCTTGTGCGAGCATACCAATTAATAAACCACAACCCGTACCAATGTCCAAGGTGTTTTGTTGGGGGAATTTCCCCGACCACGCTCCAAACAAACATGCTTCAGTCGTAATTTTAAGCCCAGGATTTCCATGGGCCAATACGAATTGTTTGAACTGAAAAATGGATCTATTTTCGGCCATAATCCGCCGGATTTTCACCCCAATCCTCCGTCTCCCACTTTAAGATTTTGGTCGTGTAGCTATTAGTTTTTAGCCATTCAATAGCTCGGTCGACGAGCTCGAATAACTCAGCAGTCGACGCATTTCGCTCCAAATTCGTCTTGATGGCTTTGTTGCGGACCCAAGCAATTGCCGTTCGAGAATCCGAATACAAGGGAAATGGACAATCGAGTTTTTTCAGGTAGGAGAGACCGTGGACGATGGCTAGAAATTCACCTAAATTGACGGTTCCAACAGGGAAAGGTCCTCGTTTAAAGAGCACTTCCTTCGTGGCGGTATTTACGCCTTGGTATTCTAATATACCCGGATTTCCAGCGCAGGCTGCATCAACGGAGATACTCGGTAGGATGAATTGGCCGGCCATGCCCGATGGCTTTAGTGTTTTATTCGATTTAGGATTTATGCTAGCCCAATAATTCTTCTTGGATGCGGCCTCAGCTTCGGCACGGGATTCAAAGGATTTGTACTGGGCATTCGGAAAACCCTTAATATTTTTTTCCGTTTCGGCCCAAGTATCAAAAATACCTTTTTGATGTCCCTCCCAAATCACATAATATTTTTGCTTTTTAGCCATTAACCCAGACGTGTTTTAAAGATCTTGATTGCAATCGCTATTAAAATAACACCAAATACTTTTCGTAACACCTGCGTTCCCGCATTGCCTAATTTATTTTCTATCCAAACACTTGATCGCAATACGATGTAGATAAAAATCAGGTTGATGAGAATACTTACCATGATATTTTCCTCTTCGAATTGTGATTTCAACGATATGAGCGTTGTCATCGTACCTGCCCCAGCAATAATCGGGAAGGCTAAGGGCACAATACTGTGCGCGGATCCTTCTTGGACTTCTTCCGATTTGAAAATATTACGCCCCAAGGTCATCTCCAAACCAATCAAAAAGATGATTAAGGCGCCCGCCATCGCAAAGGAATTCGTGTCCACTCCGAAAAAACGAAGAATCAATTTTCCCGCAAAGAAGAAGCCGATCATAATCAAACCCGAAACCAGCGTTGCCTGTTCCGCATGAATATTTCCATTTTTCTTTCGCAAGTCGATGATGATGGGGATGGAGCCCAAAATATCAATCACCGAAAATAAGATCAGTGAAGACGATAAAATTTCCTTAAAGTTAAAGTTCATGGTCTAGTTGATGAATAAGTGTCTGAATATCTGCTATCGTATGACTCGGAAAATTTGCGATTCGTACCGTCGTGGATTGCCAATCGCCGTAGCCCTTTCCTAATTCGATTTCGGCATTTAAACAATGTGCCTGAATTTTTTTAATCTGTTCAGGCTGACCTTTCAAAGCGAGTACCGTGGCTAATCTCAATTCCGGTTTTTCGATCAAAAATTCCAATCCCCAACGTTTGTCTTTTTCCCAATATTCCTCCCATATCGCCATTTTCTCCAACGTTTTTTGTTGGGTAATTCGGATATTGGGTAAGTTGTGCGTCAGTCGGTTAAGCACATAAATGCCTAAAACATTCGGTGTATAATGGGTTTGAAAACGCTTTCGGTTTTCCTCCATCAGCAAGATATCATTGTAATGTCCTTTGTGGCCTAATTGATTAGCTCGCTCCCAAGCCTTTGGCGAACAAATCATGATGCCAAGTCCTGCGGGTATTCCCATGCATTTTTGGACGGAGGCCAACCAAACATCAGCTTCTTCCCAGGCCAACTCAATGCCTCCCATGGATGAAGTGGCGTCGACGGCAATTAAGGCATCCACGTAACAACTTCGTTGAATAGCTTGCCCCGTTCCGTTGGAGGTTTCACTTTGAACCAAACAGATGGTATCGATATCAGAAAGATTTGGCAACGAAATTTCACCTAAAGATTGCTGCGCATCAAATTCAATGGATCGTGCATTTGGAAAAATTTGCTTCGTATAATGCGCCCATTTTTTTCCAAAAGCCCCATTGTAGAGGTGTAGGGATTGCTTTTCAATAAAAGACTGAGCGACAATCTCCCAAGCCTCGGTGGCCGATGAAACGAAATAAATCGTATAATCAGTAGGTATATTCCATTTCTCATGGAGTATCTCTAAGGTGTCTTTTAGGAGCGCCTCGAAACGAGTGCTTCGGTGGTTAATGCTGACAATACCCTGGTCAAAGGCGTCTCGGATAAAATCCAACGCCTCCGGATGAACCTTGGAGGGACCTGGGTAAAATGAAAGCATCGTTTAGCAATAAGACGTTAACGCTAATTCATATCCTCGTAGTCCGAATCCCACGATGATTCCCTTGCAATTCGGGCTTAAATAACTGTGGCCACGGAATGCCTCACGTGCATGCACATTCGAGATATGCACCTCGATAACAGGGGATTTAATCGCCGCAACCGCATCTGCAATCGCAATGGAGGTGTGTGTATAGCCTCCCGCGTTTAAGATGATACCATCGTAAGAAAAACCTACTTCATGTAGCTTATTAATCATCACACCTTCCTCATTGGATTGGAAGTATGAAATCTCCAAACTGTCTTTGAATTTCTCCGTTAGAATTTCCAAGAACTGTTCGAAGGTTTGGTGACCGTAAATTTCGGGTTCACGTTTGCCTAATAAATTCAAATTAGGACCGTTCAGGATTAATATCTTTTTCCGTACCATGGTTCAATGGATGTGCTATATTTCAAATTTAGCCTAAATTTACAGGAATATAGCAATATTGCATTCATGTGGTCCACGGAAATCCAAGCTTTTGGTAATTATTTAAAGATTGAGCGCGGTCTTTCTGCACATTCCAACAGTGGGTATGTGCATGATGTCTCTAAATTCGCCCAATTTTTGACCGATCAAAAGCTTGACGCCATTCTCCCGATCGAGGTACAAGAAAACCACATTCTAGATTTTTTTAAGATTCTTCATGATTTGGGCATAGAGGCAAGTAGCCAGGCGAGATGTTTGTCGGGCCTTCGCAGTTTTTTTCAATTTCTGTCCTTGGAAAATCCGGATTTTCGTGACCCAACCGTTCACATCAAATCGCCTCAAAAAGGTCGTCATCTTCCTGATACGCTCTCCTTTGATGAGATCGAACTCATTTTGGATTCCAATGATATGTCCAATCCCCAAGGGATTCGTAACCGAGCGATGTTGGAATTTCTTTATGGCGCTGGTCTTCGGGTTTCGGAATTAGTGAATTTGAAGTTAACGGATATATATGCCGACTTAGGCTTAATCAAGGTACGAGGCAAAGGGGACAAAGAACGTTTGGTTCCTGCGGGTCGAGATGCCTTTCGGTATTTGAATCTGTATTTGGAGGAGGTGCGAAATCACATGGATTGCAAGAAGGAGGCTCAAAACATCGTTTTTCTGAATCGACGGGGAGCGGCATTAAGTCGGGTCATGGTATTTATCATCTGCAAGGAATTAGCCGCGAAAGCTGGGATTACGAAAACGATAAGTCCGCATACCTTCCGCCATTCCTTTGCAACGCATTTGATTGAAGGGGGTGCCGATTTACGCGCGGTTCAGGAAATGCTGGGGCATGAATCTATTTTGACCACGGAAATTTATACCCATTTAGATCGCGCCTACTTGAGTCAGATGGTGCATGATTACCATCCGCTGAATCGTCGGGCCAACTAGTTTTCTTCCGGGAAGGGGATAAAGACGAAATTGGTAAATTGGCCATCTACGACAAAAAGGCAAGCATATTCCTCAATATCCTTGAAATTTTGCACGAATAACTCAACGTTTTCTTCTGCGATTAATTTCCGTTGGACAAACTCCTCCATCATGGAGGCGTGGTAATTCCATTTATTACCGTTGAGTTCGTTTACCCCAATTAACATTTGACCGATTTCAATCGGACGTTGGGAGCAAACGAAAATAGGGAAATCCGAAAAGCCTCGTTTTTTGATCTGATAGGCGGCTTCTTTTAATGCATCAGCAACCAAAACAAAATCGCTTGAAATTAATCCCAAGTATTTTCCGTTTAAATCCGGTGAATTAGGTGCATTGGAAAGGGCGGTGTAATCTTCAATCATCGAGCTAATAATAAGAGTTGAATATCTTTTAGTGGTTTTTTATACAATTTGGCAATGGTTGCATGGGTAACATGTCCTTTGTAGCAGAAAGTTCCCTTCATAAAGGATTTTCCTTGCCAGAGCATTTCCTCCACACCCCCCGTTTTTCCGGCTTTTAAGACAAAGGAGGTCAATAAATTGCTCATCGCGATGCTGGCCGTTTGAGAAACCAGGGAGGGGATATTAGGTACGCAATAATGACTTATGCCAAATTTCTTGAACACAGGTTTGCCCAAATTCGTTATTTCCGAAGTTTCGAAACAACCGCCTTGGTCGATACACACATCGATAATTAGGGTACCCGGTTTCAATTTGCTCACCATTTCCTCGGTCACTACGCATGGGGTCACACCAGAGTCGGAGCGCAAGGCACCCACAATGACCGTGGCGTCTTGCAATGCTTGAGGTAAATTTTCTGAATCAATCACTTGGGTAACCAACGGAAAGCCCAAGGTATGTTTTAAGCGCTGTAACTTATAGATGTCTTTGTCAAACACCTGCATTTGAATGCCTGCATGCCAAGCGGCGCGGGCCACTTGTTCCACCACATGTCCCGAACCGAGTAACACGAGTTTGCATGGAGGTACCCCCGTGACATTGCCCATTAAGAGTCCGGGTCCTTTGTGGTTACTCAATATCCCGCTGGCAATGGGCAAAACCAATTGCCCCGCAATTTCTGCCATGATTTTAACGAATGGAAATCCTCCAGCGTTATCTTCAGCATATTCAAGGCCTACCGCAATGAGTTGTTTTTTATTGATCTCATCGAGTAATTCCCCAGTAATTTGTTGTTTTGAGGCACAAGATACGAATGCCTGTCCTGGCATCATCCGACCGATTTCTTCGAGCGTAGGGGCATTGATTTTTAATATCAAACCTCCCTGCCAAACTTGTTGGAGATCATCGGTAACACTCGCCCCGGCCAATAAATAATCAGCGTCTGAAAATCCAGCACGTTCACCGGCTCCATTTTCCACAATCACCTCATGTCCATTAGCGACCAATAATTGAACTGCCTGAGGTGTTAAACTGATGCGATTTTCAAAAGCTGCTGTTTCTTTTGGGAGGGCAATTTGAATGCTTTTGGCATTTTGTTTGGTCCAACTCATTGCCTCCATCGGCATGATGCCCTGTTGGGAGAGTAATTCGTGAAAAGGATTCGTTGTACGCATATTACCAATTTAGTGATAATTTTCTTTCTATTTCATTGATCGCCTCGATTTCAAAAGTGACATGCGGAAAGTCCCACAACTCCTCTGCCTGTTCGGGCCACTCGATGAGACATAAATCACCGGAGTCTAAATACTCCTCAATTCCAATTGCCAAAGCCTCTTGTACATTCTTTAGTCGGTATAAATCAAAATGATAGATTGTTTGCCCAGCTACCGTTTGATGTTCATTAACCAATGAAAACGTAGGACTTTGAACGGAACCTTTCACACCCAACTGGGCTAAAATTTCTTTCGTGAGTGTCGTCTTACCCGCGCCCATTTGACCGCGAAAAAGCCAAACTTTGGGTGCATCCTTAAGTGCCTCGATAAGTTCGCGCGCGACTTTAGGCAAATCACTCAATCCATAGTTCTCCCAATTTCTCATAAATCGATATCACCTAATTGAGGTCGAATCAGGATTTCTTCTAAAACCGTGGATGGGCTCATTTGATATGCCGAGTAAATGGTCTTTGCCACATCATCCGCAGGAATGAAGCGGGATTCCGGTAATTCGACACCATCCCACGAGGGTGTTAGCGTCGCTCCGGGTAGGATAGCTGTTACTTTGATGCCTTGGGTTTTTAATTCCTCGCGAAGAACCTTGGTGAATCCGAGTAAGGCAAATTTACTGATGCAATATGAACCGCCTAAGGTATAGGCCGTTATTGAGGCCGTCGAACAGATGCTAAAGATATGACCCGATTTTTGACCTTGAAATACAGGCAAAAGAGCTCGGGTTAAATGATAAGCGCTGTATAAATTGGTCTCAATTGTTTTTTCAAGTAAATCGTCTGCCTCATTTTGAATTTGTCCGGGTAGAAAAACACCGGTATTATTCACGAGTACTTCGATCTGATTGGTCTGCTTCAAAACCCAATTTGCAAAATCAAGT
>JBDKFF010000007.1:0-2566 GCA_039798865.1 Bacteroidota bacterium | reverse complement strand
TTGGATTGACGGGTGTGCCTGAAAATCTCATTGAGGCTTTGTTGCAACGAGGGAGTAAGCATTTAACTTGTATCTCCAATGAGGCGGGTTTGGCGGATTTTGGGATTGGCCGACTCATCGCAAAGAAGCAAATTTCGAAAATGATTTGTTCCTACATTGGCGAGAATCACCTATTCGAAGAATTACTGTTGGCCGGCGAACTCGAGGTGGAGTTGGTCCCACAGGGAACCTTAGCCGAACGAATCCGTTGTGGAGGAGCGGGAATACCCGCTTTTTATACGCCGGCTGGGGTAGGCACGGAGGTGGGGGCCAACAAAGAAACGCGTGAATTCGATGGGAAGAAGTATTTGTTGGAGCAGGCGATTCATGCCGATTTCGCCTTCGTAAAAGCCTGGAAAGGGGATACCGAGGGGAATTTGATTTATAAAGGAACCTCCCAAAATTTCAATCCCGTCGTGGCGATGGCGGGTAAAATTACCATTGCTGAAGTGGAAGAATTAGTCCCCGCAGGAACGCTGGATCCTAATCAGATTCATACGCCGGGCATCTATGTTCAGCGAATATTTCAAGGGAAGGATTACATCAAGCCGATCGAGCATCGGACGCATCAATTGGATGCGGAAGAAATGAAGGAATTGAGTCCGGAGGATATCAAGAAGGAGGTCATTGGAAAGCGTCTCGCGCTAGAAATCAAGGATGGGGATTATGTGAATTTAGGCATTGGCATTCCGACGCGCGTCGCTAATCACATTCCGAAAGGAATGAAAGTAATCCTACAATCCGAAAATGGTTTATTAGGCATCGGTCCATTTCCAATGGAAGGTCAAGAGGATGCCGATTACATCAATGCGAGTAAGCAGACGATCACGGTGGCACCTGGCGGTTGCGTTTTTGGCTCCGATCAGAGTTTTGCCATGATTCGTGGGAATCACATCGATGTGACGATTCTCGGTGGGATGGAGGTCTCAGAACAGGGAGATTTGGCCAATTGGAAAGTACCGGGAAAGATGGTCAAAGGTATGGGTGGGGCCATGGATTTGGTCGCTTCAGCTGATAAGGTTATTGTGGCCATGTTGCAAACTACACCTGATGGAAAATCGAAATTAGTTGCGAGTTGTGATTTACCGCTGACGGGTGTTCGATGTGTTACGCGTGTCATTACCGAGTTAGGCGTATATGATATCTTACCCGAAGGTGGCTTCAAACTCATCGAACGTGCACCGGGAGTTAGTATAGAGGAAATTCGTGCGGCTACGGCGGGTCGTTTAGTCATTTAGTGTCCTGAATTATCGGGAGCCGTTTAATTATTAAATGGTCATATATTTTTCTTTATCATTTAGAAATGGTAATATTCGAAGAATTAATTAGATAACATTAGCTTAATGTTTATTTAATTACCTACTAATTACACCTTTATACATTTACCCTTTTAACCAATTAATCTAATTATTTATGAGACTACTCTTACGCTTCCATGCGCAAGAGCTATTGCAAAAATGTCGTCATGGCCTTTTTGTCCTAGCCAGCGCAACCGTCTTTCTTTGTCTTCAGACGAATACCGTTTATGGACAAGGTATCAAAATCACAGGAAAAGTTACGGATGCAACGACCAATGAGGCACTTATTGGAGCATCAATATCGGTGAAAGGATCCAACAAAGGAACTACAGCTGACGCATCAGGTCAATATGCTATTTCAGTTGGTTCTGCAAATGCCGTTCTCGAGTTTAAGTTTGTCGGTTATTCTTCTAAAACGGTTACCGTAGGATCTCAATCCAATATTAACGTTTCGCTTGCACCTAACGCTGCCGACCTCGAGCAGGTTGTCGTTGTGGGTTATGGTACGCAAAAGAAAACAGATGTAACCGGTTCGGTGAAATCCGTGGCTAGTGCGGCCTTTAATAAAGGAATCATCAACTCGCCAGAGCAATTATTACAAGGTAAAGTTGCCGGAGTGAATGTGACTTCAGCGACGGGTGAGCCGGGTGGTTCTCAAGGTATCACGATTCGTGGTCCGGGTGGCATTCGTTCAGGATCGACTCCCTTATTTGTGATTGATGGGTTGGCATTGGATAACTCAACTACAGGTGGTGGTAATCCGCTGAATTTCATTAATCCGCAAGATATTGAAACAATTGATGTTCTTAAGGATGCATCGGCTACGGCGATTTACGGATCACGTGGTGCGAATGGGGTTATCTTAGTGACAACGAAAAAAGGAAAAGCAGGCGTTTCAAAAATCGAATTCTCGAGTAGTGTTGGATTTAGTTCCATCGCACGTGCCTTGCCTGTTTTATCGGCCGATGAATTCCGTAAGCAGGTTGTCGCAAACGGAGGAACCTTGGAAGATTTTGGGGCAAATACCGACTGGCAGAAAGAAATTACACGCCAAGCGATGACCAAAAACTATAATTTAAGTTTAGGAGGCGGAGCAAATAAATTAACTTATTATGCGGCTTTCGGGGCTCAAATGCAACAAGGTATTTTGAAAAACAATCAATTAGACCGACTAACGGGTCGTATGAATGTGAATCAAAAGTTCTGGGATGATCGTTTGAATTTAGATG
>JBDKFF010000006.1:0-3940 GCA_039798865.1 Bacteroidota bacterium | reverse complement strand
CAATTACCTCGTAATTATTACAAGCCAAAACAACGCCAACGATATTTTTACCAATATCATGTACGTCGCCTTTCACGGTTGCCAACAATATTTTACCCGCAGAAGAACTCTCTCCTCCTACCTTCTCAGCTTCGATGTAAGGTAGTAAATAGGCCACGGCCTTCTTCATGACGCGGGCAGATTTCACCACCTGAGGCAAGAACATTTTACCCTCACCAAACAAATCCCCCACCACATTCATACCGTCCATCAATGGCCCTTCGATGACCTGAATCGGGCGTTCAACGAGTTGGCGAGCTTCCTCCACATCCTCATCAATAAACTCCGTTAATCCCTTAATCAAGGCATGTTCCAAACGCTTATTGACAGGTAAGGAGCGCCAAGCGTCATCGATAACGGCTTCTTTACCGACCGACTTAACCGTCTCCGCAAAATTGACTAATTTCTCCGTAGCATCTGGATGACGGTTTAATAGAACATCTTCACACAAATCACGTAAAGGTTGTTCGATTTGGTCATAAACGCCTAATTGGCTCGCATTCACGATACCCATGTCCATCCCCGCTTTAATGGCGTGGTATAAAAACACGGTGTGCATCGCTTCACGCACAGGTTCATTGCCACGGAACGAGAAAGAAATATTGGAAACCCCTCCGGATACTTTCGCTAATGGTAAGTTTTCCTTGATCCATTTGGTCGCCTTGATGAAGTCGTTTGCATAATTATTATGCTCCTCGATTCCGGTTGCGACCGTTAAAATATTCGGGTCGAAGATGATGTCTTGCGCTGGGAATTCCACGACATCCACTAAAATCCGATAGGCACGTTCACAGATTTCAATCCGACGCTCATACGAATCCGCCTGACCATCCTCATCAAAGGCCATTACGACCACAGAAGCGCCATATTGTTTCACTTTGGAAGCTAATTCAATGAACTTCGCCTCGCCTTCTTTGAGCGAAATGGAATTAACGACTGATTTACCCTGTACACATTTAAGTCCTGCCTCGATCACCTCCCATTTCGAAGAGTCAATCATAATAGGTAAGCGCGAAATATCGGGTTCAGCCATTAACAGATTCAGAAATTGAGGCATCATTTTGACACCGTCAATCATCCCCTCATCCATGTTGATATCCAAAATTTGAGCCCCTCCATCCACTTGTTCACGCGCCACCGCAATCGCTTCCTCAAAATTCTCTTCACGAATTAAACGGGCAAATTTCTTGGAGCCCGTAACGTTGCAGCGTTCCCCCACATTGACAAAATTCGTCAATTCGGTAATCTCCAAAGGCTCTAAACCTGATAATTTTTGGTAATGATGAGAGGCTGGGATTTGATGCGGCGGATAGTTTACAGCGATGTCGGCAATGGCCTTGATATGCGCTGGAGTCGTTCCACAACAACCACCAATAATATTAATAAATCCGTTTTGCAAAAAGTCCTCAATGACCACGGCCATTTGCTCGGGACTTTGATCGTATTCCCCCATTTCGTTCGGCAACCCTGCATTGGGGTGCGCCGACACATAAAACGGGGATTTATCGTTCAATGTCTTTACATAAGGACGCATCAAATCAGCCCCTAAGGCACAGTTAAGCCCCACCGAAAGCAAAGGCATATGCGAAATAGACGTCAAAAAGGCCTCAGTCGTTTGACCCGAAAGTGTCCGACCCGATGCATCCGTGATTGTCCCCGATACCATAACCGGCAGATAAGGCTTGCTTGGATTTGATTTAAAAAAGTGATCGATAGCAAAAAGAGCAGCCTTGGCATTCAAGGTATCAAAAACCGTTTCAACCAATAAAACATCGCAGCCCCCATCGACTAAGCCACGAACTTGTTCAGTATAGGCCTCAACCAATTCATCGAAAGTAACAGCCCGGTAACCCGGATCGTTTACGTCGGGTGACAAGGAAAGCGTACGATTTGTTGGCCCAATGGAACCCGCCACATAACGCGGCTTATGAGGTGTTTTTGCCGTAAATTCATCGGCTACTTCCTTCGCGATTTTCGCCGATTCAAAATTTAATTCATAGACTAAATCCTCCATGTGGTAATCCGCCATGGCAATGGAGGTACCCGAAAATGTATTCGTTTCTGCGATATCGGCGCCTGCTTCGAAATATTTGGCATGAATCTCTTTGATTACATCCGGGCGGGTGATGGATAAGATGTCATTATTCCCTTTTACTTCGTGAGGAAAATCCTTAAATCGTTCCCCACGGTAATCGGCATCCGATAATTTATATTCCTGTATCAATGAACCCATGGCACCATCGAGGACTAAAATCCGCTGGCGCAATTGTTCGTATATAGATGGCTTCTGCATATTCTTGCAAATATACCACAAAAGGCTTAAATCAGGAGGTAATTCGAGGCTTAAATTAGGCCCATTTTTGCAATTTTTTCCAAATCCTCTGGGCTATCAATCCCGACTGTCTCGTATTGGGTTTCGATGGTTTGAATCGTGTAAGCATTCTCCAACCAGCGTAATTGTTCGAGGGATTCCGCAAGCTCGAGGGCGGTGGGCTTCAATTGGCTCAATTGACGCAATACGTCTGCCCGATAAGCATATAAACCTATGTGCTTGTAAAAGGTATGACGATTTAACCATTCGCTTTCTTCTATTCCCCGTAGGTATGGAATGGTTTGTCGGGAAAAGTACAGCGCTTCTCCCTTCGAATTAACAACCACCTTCGGCGTATTGACCGAAAACAGGGTGGTCTGATCTTGAATCTTTTTAATCAAGGTTAATATGGGCGCGTTCGTCTGAAATCCCTCCGCTAATTCGAGGAGCTGAGCTGGCTCAATAAAGGGTTCGTCGCCTTGAATATTGACAACATAATCCATTTCCTCACCAATAATTTCAAGTACTTCGGCGCAACGATCCGTTCCTGAAATATGATTTTCCCGAGTCATAATCACCTCAGCCCCAAAGCCTTCTGCCAACTCCTTAATTCTCAAATCGTCCGTCGCAATCACGACACGGAACCAACCATCCACTGAGCGAACACGTTCATAAGTCCGCTGAATCATCGGCTTTCCACCGAGATCAACCAAGGGTTTACCGGGAAAACGCGTAGAGGCGAACCGTGCAGGAATAATGGCTAACACTTTTTTATCGTGCATCGTCATAGAACTTAAGTGGTGAAAATTTATCAAATTTGCATATAATTGACGAATCCATACCTGCTCCATGCAAAAAATATTCAATCATCTATTCTCGGAAACCATTTGGAGCATGGGATATTGGGGAACGCCCGATGACGCCAAAATATGGATTGAAACGCGTTCTGCGGATAAAAACACCTGGCATAACCTCGATCTTAAGACCTACCAACTAAATCAATCAAGCCAAATTGAAAGTAATTCACTGCAATGGTTGACGGGATTAAAAGACGGAGGCGTTTTTTTGAAGCTACGTCAAGGTAAAAACCCGGGAATCGAAAGTCTACATGCTTATCATTTTCCTTCAGGCACGCTACGCTATTCGATTGATCTTAGCCAATGGACAGCATTGAATGGCGAATATTTAGAATGCGCTAAAGGGATCATTGATCTAAATTCGGGTGAATTTTGTTCGGGGATTTCAGGGAATCCAGTGGATTGGAACATCGAATCCCCACAACACTTTGAGGAAAGCCAATCCGAATTTAAGCCCTTTGCTACCTTATTCGAAAAAAAATTTGGCGAAAAAATTGGAAAAGGAATCGATTATTGGGAAGGCTCTGATAAGCTGATATTTTCTTATTATATTTACGATAACACTTGGAAAAACAAATTGCGAATTTGCGATTTTGAGTTCCAGACCTTGTTTATAGAAACCATCGCAGAAGGAGATCTCATGGGTTATCAAACCTTTCAGCGCTTTGGAAATGCCTTGATTTTTATAAAAGAAAAACGTGAACTTCTCATTTATGCAGACATTTAAAATCAC
>JBDKFF010000005.1:0-5125 GCA_039798865.1 Bacteroidota bacterium | reverse complement strand
AGATTATCCTGTATGCGATATCCTTGGATTTGTTTTCGGTATTGTTTGGCGGGGTGATTGCCATATTACCCATTTTTGCGGAGGATATTTTGAAAGTAGGCGCCGAAGGCTTAGGTATAATGCGTGCCGCGCCTTCCGTGGGTGCGGTGGTCACCATGTTGACGCTAATCTATTTCCCACCGCTGAAAAATGCTTGGCGTAATTTATTATTGGCCATCGCCGGTTTTGGTGTGGCGACGTTGGTATTTGGTTTATCGACAAATTTTTGGTTATCCGTTATCGCATTATTTTTTACGGGTGCATTCGATTCGGTTAGTGTGGTAATTCGCCAAACCGTATTACGCATTTTTACCCCGGATGAAATGCGCGGACGTGTTTCCTCGGTCAACGGGGTATTTGTCAGCACTTCGAATGAGATGGGCGCTTTTGAATCGGGGGTCGCTGCCAAGTTTTTTGGAACGATTCCCTCCGTGCTGATTGGGGCAGGGCTTACCCTGTTTTTAGTAAGCGTTGTTGCCTTTAAATCAAAAGATTTATTGGAACTGGATGTTGAAAAGGCTGCGACTAATTAGTTATTCGCTTGGATACCTTCGTTCCATGCTTTTAATGTTTCCACAATCGTTTTTCTGCTTTCCTGAGCCCAAACAATATCGTTGACATTATTTACGGGAGAGGTATTTTCTCCCAAAAGAGCTGGCATCACATTGAATTGGTGATTTTTCAGCTTTTTAATGCCTTTGTCATTCACGGAAATACACTCTGTTAGTTCAATATTCGAAATGACTACAAGACCGTCCGCAGTCTTTGAGGCATGAATTTCAATGGATTCAATTAGGTTTTTAGGGATATCAACGCTTCCCAATACATTAGCGCCTTGATAGTGAACAACCTTAATTTCATGGGCACCTAGCAGGAGAAAAGAAATACGTTGATTTCCCGAGCGAGCTGCAAAGAAGTCTGAAATCGATTGAAAAAAATTTCGCTTGGGCAACTGAACGACACCTAGGCCGATGAAATCACGCGGTGTTTGACTAGCAAGAAATGAAAAGGAAGTAGGCAGGTTAGTGCTCATGCGAATATTTTTTTACGAATTTATCTTAAAATTGGGAAAGCAACAATTACAATCGGATTTTCGGTTTAGGGAATTCAAAATGTTGGGCAAATCCCTGAAACCATTGATGGATCGATTCAAAGCCTTTTTTGTTTAAGCTGTAATGTATAAACTGGCCTTTTTTGGTCGCATCAATCAATTGTGCTTGTTTTAAAAGATCCAAATGATGCGAGATGCTCGGCTTGGTCATGTCAAATTGCTTGGCAATCTGACCCGCATTTTGAGGGCCCTGGATGAGAAATTGAAGAATCTCCCGTCGGGTTACATCATTGATTGCTTTGAAGGCTGCTTCCATGGTTATTAAATAATTAGGCGAATATCTAATTATTATTCCTTAAATCCAAATTTACAGATGGTCAGCTTTGCGATAGGCTTCGATTAATTTTACTTCTCCTTCTTTTCCGGGGTGGAAATTGCCATGCTCCATGCCCAAGATCCCATCGTATTTTCTCTTGCGGAGGTGTTCAAAGATATTGGCATAATTTACTTCGCCGGTACCGGGTTCTTTGCGTCCCGGGTTGTCTCCGATTTGCAAATAGCCGATTTCCGACCAGCATAAATCCATGTTCTTGATCATATTCCCCTCGTTGCGTTGCATGTGGTACATGTCAAATAAGATTTTACACGATGGGCTATCTACTCCCTTACAAATCATGTAGGTTTGGTCGGAATAACGAAGGAATAAATCTGGATTATCGCTCAGTGGCTCAAGAACCATCGTTAGTTTATGCGGCTCGAGAATTTCAGCGCCTCTTTTCAAAACCTCGATGACATTGCCCGTTTGTATTCCCATCGGGAGATTACGCGTGAAATTTCCAGGGACAACCGTGGCCCATTTGGCATTGACGCGTTTGGAGGTTTCGACGGCGTCCCGACAAGCCTTTAAGAATATTTCTGTCCAAGCTTTGTCGCCCGTAGTCATGTGTGATTTATCGAAAAATCCGGGGAATTTGATGACAAATACCCCCATCTCCATGCCGAGTCGGCCGAGTGCTGCACCGATCTTTTCTTGCACCTCTACCGGCTTTTCCATCATCTCATTGTCCTCCAAGGCACGGAAACCCATTTCATGCATGAATTTCAACTGGTCGATATAGTCTTTGCCGGCATGTTGTTCAAACATCCCGAAATGCGGCGCATATTTCAGGCTAAATGTTTTTTCAGGGTTCGATTTGCCTTGTACGGCTTGGCTTCCAAGTACGCCCGCTGTCAGGAGTTGGCTAAAAGATCTACGATTCATCGTTATTTTTTCTTTAAAGTGCTTAAATATTCCACTAAATCACTCAATTCACTTGTTGATAAGCCATCCGCTAATCCATCTGGCATCATCGAATTATCTAATTGCTTCACGCTCTTTAAAGCCGAGGTTTTAAAGTTCTGCACGGAGCCTCCGGGTAATTTTAAGATGATATCAGTCTCGTTTTTGGAAGTAATGATTCCCTGGTACACATCCCCCTTCTTTGTCGTGATTTCAAAGCTCTCATAACCAAATCCAATTCCCGCGTTCGGATGCAGGATGGATAAGTACATCCCCTCCTTCGATAGTTTTGAGCCGATTTCAGAAAGTTTTGGACCAAAGTCGATTCCCTCGTTATTAATCTGATGGCACATGGCACATTGTTCTACAAACACCTTAATGCCATTCTTCGCCACGCCTTTTAGGTTGATTAAATCGTTCAATGGCGGATGTTTTGTCTTGCTTGCACTTTGTGCTCCCGATAAATAGCCATTGGCTTCTAAGCGAACACCTTTCCGCCAAGCCTTGCTCACCGACTCCACCACGGATGGAATTAAATTCTCCGGAATTTTCTTGTCCTTCAATGATTGCAAGACAAAATCCTCACCAGCTGGATAGGAATTCCCAATGCCCTTTGCTGCATCCTTGCGGACAATGAGATCCAGCTTGGTGTTTTGAAGGGTTTGGCTCAACAAGGCAATACTTTCTTTGTTTCCTTGCCAACGGATTGCATCGATGATCGAACGCTTCACCGAATTATTTCCCTTTTCGAAACTCGTTTTAATGAATTGTCCTCCGTTTGGTAAGGCATAGAGCGCCTTAGCAGCTTGTCGGCCACCTTTATTACTCAAGATGACCGTCATCAAATCGGGTTTCAATTCCGCCAAATTATATTTCTCGATTAGTTTCGTGTATTCATCGATATTGTCCTTGGGCAATAATTTGATGAGTGTCTTTTTAGCCAATTCATTCTTTTGCACGTAGGCTGGAGACAAATGACGAATCGCAACCAAGGTGGCTGCTGGGTCATTTTTTAGATCCTTGTTGATCAGGTCAACGAGCAGCACAGATTTCTGCTCCCCTGGTATAAAATCCAATGCTCGGAAATAGCGTAACTTCTCATCTAATGGCTTGGATTCTTTTAAATATTGGAAAATATAGCTGTTGGCTAATTCCGTTCTTGATCGGAAAATGATGTCTCGAAACGCAGGCGAATCTGCCGGTTTTGTTGCCAAATAAGCCGTCAAACGCGATTCCCAAAGTTTATCCGCTCCGATGCCTAAAGCCTCTAAATACCAACGGTCCGTGCCCGTATGCTGCGAGGCTAATTTTGCCCAAATATCATCTGCCTCCGCATCTTTCACATGGTGTAATGCAATGGCGAGTTCACGTTTCACTTGGACATTGGCATCATTCACTGCGCGATGTGCCAAGGCTTTCCAAGTACTAAATGGACGCATTTTTGCGGCACGAATCGACATCATACGCCATTCTTCCGATGGGTTGTTGAGCGCCTTGTCGATGTGAGATAATCCGTCCGTTCCTTGAGCTAATATCCAAAATAACCGTGCTTTTAAACGAGGGTTGGTTTCACTTTGGAAAATACTTGCGATATCTTTTTGGGCTTTTTCCCCCATTTGTTGGAGGGCTTTATAACCTAAATAGCGTGTTGCTAAATTTGAATTAAATAGGGCAGTGATTGCGCCGATTGGGGAATCGAGGCGGGTTTTTTTAACGAAATAAGGGGTGTTTTTAGGCGAGATGCGATAGATTCTGCCTTTATTTTGATCACCTGCTTGGTGACCTCCTACGCCGGGATCATACCAGTCGGCGATAAACAATGATCCATCCGGTGCCACCGTCACATCTGCTGGACGGAACCATTGGTCTTTCACTCCTTCTACAAGATTTAATATGCTGGCTGAATAACCTGCTCCCTGCGCTTTTGTCGGATAGGCCCGAACGACATTGGGACCTGCATCTGCATGTATGATTTGGTTTTGGAATTTGCTAGGCAATAAGTTTCCCTCGTAGACCAAAATTCCTGTGGGAGATCCAGAACCCGTTTGCAATAAGTTAGGAACAACCCCAGGATCGTTTAAATGCCAGTGTTGCAAAGGGACTTCCTTTTCCATATTGGTTCGTTGCACATACCAACCTTCTCCCGTCATCTCATCGGTATAGCCATAATTTCCATGCTCGAAAACCGAGTTGATACGAACGCCTTTATTTCCATCATCGTCGTTGTCGGATTGCCACATGGCCCCGTAGGAATCTACGGCGACTTCGAAGTTATTTCGGAAGTTTTGGCCCAGGCATTCCACTTGAGAGCCATCAAGGTTACAACGGAAGACCATGCCTTGCTTGTATTTTTTTGGCCCGATTTCGTCACCATCTTGATCTAAAACGGGTTTTCCCTTGGCATCAAGTAATTGCTTGCCCTCATTTCCCAGGTTGAAATAGAGTTTTCCATCGGGACCAAAGGTAAATGCATGCGCGCCATGGTCATGCTGCTCGCCACCGATGCCTTGAAACATGATCTCTTTTCGGTCGGCCTTATCGTCGTGATTGTCATCAAAGAATTTCCAGATGTAGGGGCTTTGCGCTACAATGACCATGCTATCCAGCACGGCTATGCCTAAAGGGGCATTTAATTCAGGTGATTGGTAAAATACTTTTTCGTTGTCGGCCTTGCCATCTCCATTCGTATCCTCCAGGATGATAATTCGGTCCCCTGCCGGATTTACCGGATTTCCGGCGATGGCAGGACGGTAGTT
>JBDKFF010000004.1:0-2901 GCA_039798865.1 Bacteroidota bacterium | reverse complement strand
CCGACTCCGCATACAAGGCATACGCCATGTAGTTAAAGGGCTGAATACTTGCCATAGAAAAGCTTTTACCATTATCAAAACTTAGATCTACCCGCAATTGCTTGACATTGGAATCCCATTTGATCGCATCAAATGTACGGTATGTTGCCGTGGTCGATTGATTGCTGATTCCCGAGGCAGAGCCCAGAAAACCCGAACCAATAGCCAAGTTGATCAAACCAAAATCGTCCGTCGTAGCCTGATGAAACTCTTCATAGTCAACCGAACCTGATTTCGACAACAAGGTAAAACGCACGTTGACCTTCCCATTTTTGTAGGGCTGGCCTGTAATAGGTGTACCAGGAATCTCAATGGGCTTGGGATCCATAATGACTGCTTGATAATTCAAGCTTTTCGTTTGCCCTTGGGACAAATACGAAACAGCGAAAAGACAAAAACCTAGTAGAAATTTTTTCATGATTTTAGAACGTATAAGACGTATTTTTAGAACGGTATGAAAATTTTTAGAACCAATTGAGTACTCGACTATTTAAGAATCTTGATACCAAAACTGATGGTACCTGTTAAAAAATTTAAGGTTGGCTTACCCAACTGCTCGCCTCGAAGCGTTTGCATTTGCTGGTAATCCAAAAAAGCAAAGAGACGATCGTTCAACTTTTTCTGCAGTTGGCCGGACAAACCCACAAACAACTGTAAATCAGAAAATTGACTATCCTTGCTTAAATCAATATATCGATTACCTAAGGCTTGATTGCCTTGGATCAATTTGTGGCCAGCCACACGACCTTGCAAACTCAATGTCCAGTTTTTGTAACTGGGAGTTGAAATTCCAAGGCCACCCGACAAACCCACGTAATTTGTCTGGTAGGAGAATGCAATGTTTTGATTGTCTCCAACCGCGTTAAACTGATTGGCCTCAACATGCACATCGGCATGAATAAGTGATAACAATCTTGCAAGCCCTGTGTGCTGGGTGAAATAGATCGCTTTCTTACTAGACGAGCTAAAGTTGTTCGTCGTATCGAGCATCTTAAATTCGGCTCCAATTTTAAAATGAGAACCAGAACCTCTTTTAAGAAAATCGATTGCCACACCATCCGAATTTGTGAACTGATAGGTGGACACATTCGTACCTACAGCTAAGTTGTAGGTCTGCGCCTTGATATCGCCAACGATCCCACATACGAGAGCGAAGAAGATAAGCATCAAGACAAATGCTTTGATGTAAAAAAGTGAAATTTTCATTTTACAAAACGTTTATAATTTTTAGAACAGTTTCCAATGCTTCCGAGACACTAAGAATTTCTTGGAGCCACTTCAGGATTGGTCCAACAAACCTACAGCAATAAAAAACGCCTCAAAAGCCGTTTAAAATCAGTTTTTGAACTGATATAAAAATCTAGTACATGGATAATAGTACACAGGACTCAAAGAGGAGGTACGTACCATTTTTTATTTGATACAAGTCCAAGAAAAATTGAACGCTAACGCATATTCACGAAAATTCGGAGGAATTTTATGCGGGATGTCAGCTGATTTCAGGAGAAATGAACAAGAATTAAGTGTAGCGAAGCGTAAAAAATGCGCGAAATCAGATAAAGCAAACAAATAATTTATCGAATGAATATTTATTTGGGTTGGTATTTCGAAAATATACCGCTTGCGCATCGAAAAATTCACGGAATATGACAATTACCTATTAAAATTGGGTGTCTTGCATAAGCGAATTACTGGGATTTATCAATCATTTGTAACTGTTTATCAACAAATATCAGGCTTCTGGCAATACTTATTCCAATGAATTCTTTCTAATAAGCCCTGTTTATTATGGCTAATTCATTGAAAAAGCACCTATAATCCAGCTCAAGAATCTATAAATAAGAGAATAACGAATTGATCCATGGCACGAGTAAACTTCACTAAGTCTGCTTACCTGCTAAAATGTAATCGTCAATGAATGCTTCTGATGAACAATAGTATATGGGTGTATATAAAAAATCCCTCCCCATACATCATGGAGAGGGATTCGCGAATCAAAGACTAATCTGTTGTAATTTTTCTAGCTAAACCCTAGTTTAATGACCAAACCCGAATCTTCATGCGCATGTTGCTGTTTGGCAACACTCTTTAAATATTCGGAAGGCGTTTTACCCGTTTTCTTACGGAATGAATTCACGAAATTAGAACGCGACAAGAAACCACAGGTATAAGCAATCGATTCGAGGGTGAGGTTTTTGGCCCGACCGTCATTAATCAATTCCATGGCATATTCGATACGAGCATTATTTTTCCAATCATTAAAATTGATCCCCAAATAATTATTGTAGTAGGAAGTCAGTTGGTGATAAGGAATATTCGTATCCTGTGTAATCACCGAAAGCGTAAACCCGGGCTGTAAGAATGGCTTATTCTGAAAATATTCCGATAACTTCCGAGATATTAAAACGTTAGACGTTTCAACATCCGAAGGATCTGGCTGCATCGTACGCAGAGGCGCATTAGCATAATCGTTAAAAACCAACTTTTCTGGCGCATATTCCCTTTTTACAGCTCTCCGCTTGTATCCATTATAAAGTATACGTGGAAAAAAGAAAATGGACGTATTCATTACAATTAGGAATAAGGTCGGCACCAACATAAACAATTTAACTTCGGCGACATCATTCACGCGGTAAGCTCCATGTTGGGCAAATAAGCCAATCAAAAATGAACTTAAAAAATTCAAACCTGCACAAAGAATCAGAAGTAAAAACCAGTTTAGGTTGGAGGCATTTGACGTCTTCTCATTACTCAGGTAACTGGCACGATGATTCATGAAAATCCGGAATGCCGCAATGCTGTAGATGAATCCAATCAATGGTCTCAGAAAAATATTGTACTCAATCGGAAATAATAAAGTTT
>JBDKFF010000003.1:0-4388 GCA_039798865.1 Bacteroidota bacterium | reverse complement strand
TTTTCGTCTTTGTCTCTTCGTCCAATTGGCGATAGGTGGAGCCTTGTTTGTTTAATACTTTTTCGAGTCCGAGTTCATCGATAAAGCTTTGTAAAATGCTGGGGGTAATGCCTTGTTTCTTATAGTTGTGGAATTCGAAAGGAATACCTTTTTCTTGTAGAAATTCAAAGGTTTTTTTCATGGTATTGCAGGCAGGAATTCCGTAGATCGTTAGCATGTTAATTTTTAGTTAAAATGTTCCCACCTTGTTGCTTTTGGTGGTATTTTTGTGAATTGAATACAAAAATAACACAAATAGCCGTATGGAATATAGAATTGAAAAAGATACGATGGGTAAGGTAAACGTGCCTGCACATGTATATTGGGGCGCGCAGACGCAGCGTTCGATCGAAAACTTCCCGATTGCTCAGGATATCAACAAGATGCCGAAGGAAATTATTCGTGCATTTGCTTATTTGAAAAAGGCGGCAGCCATCACCAATTTTGAGGCGGATGTTTTGGAAGAGGCGAAGAAAAACTTAATTGCACAGGTATGTGATGAGATTTTAGCGGGTCAATTGGCCGATCAATTCCCTTTGGTTGTTTGGCAAACAGGTTCAGGTACACAGTCGAATATGAATTGCAATGAGGTGATTGCTTACCGAGCGCATGTACTTCAAGGCGGTAGTTTGATGGATGAGCAGAAGTTTGTACATCCGAATGATGATGTGAATAAGTCGCAGTCGTCGAATGATACCTTCCCAACGGCCATGCACATCGCTGCATATCAAGCCCTCATTGAAGTAACAATCCCTGGAATTACGAAATTAAGAGATACGCTTGACGCAAAAGCAAAGGCGTTTAAAAACGTCGTAAAGATCGGACGGACCCACTTTATGGACGCAACCCCTTTGACCTTAGGTCAGGAGTTTTCAGGCTATGTTTCTCAATTAAACCATGGCTTAAAGGCCATCAATAATTGCTTAGATCACTTAGCTGAGTTAGCTTTAGGAGGGACAGCTGTGGGTACTGGAATTAATACGCCTAAAGGCTATTCAGAAAACGTTGCAAAGCACATTGCGAACCTAACCGGATTGCCCTTTAGAACGGCTGAAAACAAGTTTGAGGCCTTGGCAGCACACGACGCCATCGTAGAGGCGCACGGCGCGTTAAAAACGGTAGCTGTAAGCTTAATGAAGATAGGTAATGACGTGCGCATGTTGTCTTCAGGTCCACGTTCGGGTATTGGAGAGATTTACATTCCAGATAACGAACCAGGCTCATCCATCATGCCAGGGAAAGTTAATCCTACGCAGTGCGAGGCGATGACTATGGTGGCAGCTCAAGTATTGGGGAATGACGTTGCGATTAATATCGGTGGTGCCTCAGGTCACTTCGAATTAAACGTATTTAAGCCCGTGATGATTTAAAACTTCTTGCATTCAGCTCGCCTAATAGGAGATGTTTGTGTAGCGTTTAATGATAAGTGTGCGGTGGGTATTGAACCGTTACATGATAACATTGCGAAGCACGTAAATAATTCGTTGATGCTCGTGACTGCCTTGAATACCAAAATTGGTTATTACAAAGCAGCAGAAATCGCTCAAACGGCCCATAAAAATGGCTCAACATTAAAAGAAACAGCTATTGCCTTGGGATATTTGACCGCTGAGGAGTTTGATGCGTGGGTACGCCCTGAGAATATGGTAGGTGAAATCAACGTATAAGGAAGAAAAAAATACGCGATTCTCGTGCGATTACCTTTAAAATGCCTCATACGATACGTATGGGGCATTTTTATGCCATTTCACGTAATTCGATGGTGTAAAACGGGTTAGGGAAGGGAAAACTCTCCGCGACACGCGTCGCTTCCTCCCAGGATGACATGATCAATGTGATGACTTGTGAAATCTCTCCGCCGTCGATCAACTGAACTATCTTTTGTTCAATTTTTCCACTCGCTCCTAAATACATCGTTTGGCCTGAAAATTTTTGGTAAAGCATGTCTTGGTATTGCTCTTTGACCGACTTCAGCCAGGTACGAATTTGTTCCAATTCTTCCGTCGATGCTAGGCTATTAGCTCCTGATATTCCCTCTACGGGTCCACGAATAATGATCACAAATCGTTTCATATAAATTGTATTATTCTGATATTAAAACTCACTTTGAAATTTGTCAAATGGGTTCTCTGCTTTCACTTTCGGGGCTCTAATAACGCGTTCTTTGGGAGGTGATTTAGGGGCTGCCTGGCTCGCAGGGAGTAGGGGAGTTAACCAGTTAGCTAGCTCAGCTAAAACCTGTTTGTCCAAGGAGTAATAGATGAAGACGCCGTTACGTCTTGTGCTGACAATACCCGCCTCCTTAAGTACCGATAAGTGCCTCGAAATAGTCGGAGCTGCATAGTCAAATTGATCAAAAATGCTACTTGCAGGTAACTCCCCATCTTTCAGCATCTCGATAATCTTACGTCGAGACTCATCCCCAATAGCCTTACTTATCGCTTCGATTGTCATGTATTGATTACTTAATTAGCTAATTTAATATATTCTAATTACTTATCAAAATTGCTTCTGTTAAGCATATATGACACCATTTATTTGTTTAGCTAATTATTTAGCAATAATACTAATTAATATTTAGCGATTAAGCTATTTATTTAGCATGGAGCACAAATGTATTTAGCTTAATAGCTTAATAAATGTAATTAAGTTCAGAAGATCTTTTGAGTGGCTTATTGCTTCGTTTTTACTTTGATTTATAGCTTACCGATTGGCTTTAATGCAAAAAAAATAGCCAAGTGATTCATTCACCTGGCTAGCTCGTATGTAGTTATTTTTAGTGCTTATCTTAGTCGCGCACGTAGATTCTTTTTACGCGTGTTGAGATGCTTGTCATCATTTCATAGGGTATCGTTTGTGCCGATTTGGCTAGTGCTCCTAATTGTATTTTTCCGCCAAATACGATAGCTTCATCACCCTCTTTGATTGTGGGTAAATGACTAACATCTACCATACACATGTCCATACAAATACTGCCAACGGTCGGGCATAATACACCGTTAATTTCGAATTGTCCTTGGCCGCTTCCTAAGGTAC
Organism: Bacteroidota bacterium; assembly: GCA_039798865.1. GTDB lineage: Bacteria > Bacteroidota > Bacteroidia > Cytophagales > Spirosomataceae > Aquirufa. The sequence continues at coordinate 1,313 of JBDKFF010000003.1, read as the reverse complement.
GACAATAGCCATCGGCATAGCCAATAGCAAGTGTTGCAATTTTGCCATCTTCTTGAAATTGTCCTATTCTTCCGTAGCCGACTGTTTCCCCTTTTTTGACATTTTTAACTTGAGATACATAGGTTTTTAAGGTTAATACGTTCTCAAGTGATTTTTTTTCGTCCGAATTACCCGAAATTCCATACATACTGATGCCTAATCTGACCATATCATGCCTTGCTTCGGGGTAATTATGGATAGCGGCTGAGTTAGCGATATGCCATAAGGGGCGGTAAGCTAGGCTATTGCTAATGGCCGTTGCTGCTTCATTAAATTGATTGATTTGAAACTCAGTAAAATCTTTGTGTTTGGGGTTTTCCGAGGCTGCTAAATGGCTTAAAATACTGACGATCCATAACTGAGGCATTTGGCTTAATTGTTCCGTTAGGGAATTAATATCTTGCATCTCAAATCCCAAGCGTTTCATACCTGTATCTAATTTGATATGGATCTTGATGTTTTTATTCTGATGATTGCTGTATTCATCTATCGCATTAAGCATGCTGAAATTATATATCTGAGGTTCCAATGAATAGGAAACCATCTTGTCGAATTCTTCGACCTGGGGATTCATCACCATGATAGGCGTATAAATGCCATTATTTCGCAATAATACTCCTTCGTCGGTATATGCAACCGTTAGGTATTCAATACCTTGTGATTGCAATAATTTCGCGATTTCGACTGCTCCGGCTCCATAGGCTTGTGCCTTAACCATTCCCATGATTTTGGTTTGATTCCCAAGCACTTTTCGGTAATGCCCCAGATTGTGTTGTAAAGCGTCTAAATTGATTTCCAACTTAGTGCAATGTGTTTTTGTTTCGAGTGCATTGACAATCTTTTCAAATTCGAATCGTCTCGCGCCTTTTAATAGAATGATGGAATCTTTTAAATTGTTTAGATCTCCAGATTCTATTAGGGAGTCAGTACTTGCGTAGCTATCTATTTGATTAAAATGGTGCTTATTCCTTTCTATTTGGCTTCCTACACCAATGATCTTTTCGATTCGTTGGTTTGCGATTAATTGTGCGATTTGTTGGTATAAAGAGGATTCTTCAATTCCTGTATCTATGAAATCACTGATTATCAATACTTTGCTTTTCTCCTCATATCTTTTGAATAAGGGTAAGGCTAACTTTAGTCCATCGATATCATTGTTGTAGGAGTCGTCAATTAATTGGTTATTTCGCAAACCTTCCTTAATCTCCAAGCGCATGGAGATCGATTTGATTCCTGGTATAGCTTGATTGATTTCTTCTTGCGTCATACCCAAC
>JBDKFF010000002.1:0-9216 GCA_039798865.1 Bacteroidota bacterium | reverse complement strand
GGCTACGTCTTGTATGGTGACTGCTTTTGCGCATGGTGCTGTCGAGATTATTCCTGTGGAGGATGTTGACCTATGTGCTTCACATCGCGATCAGGGCTATTTGATTTCGGCTGAGCGGAACGGAATTACACCGGAGGGTTTTGATTTTGACAATTCGCCCTTTTCGTATCAAGTTGAACGCGTCAAAGGAGCCAAAATATGTGTGACTACGACGAATGGGACGGTCGCGCTTCGTCGGTCGGTCAGCGCAGATCGTGTCTATGTAGGCGCATTTTTGAATATTTCCTCGGTCGTTGGGGCCTTGAAAGCCTGGTCAGGAGACGCCTTGGTGGTTTGTGCGGGATGGAAAGGAAAGCCGAACTTGGAGGATACCTTGTTTGCGGGTGCCTTAATTGATGAATTAGTAGGCCAATATACCGTGGCCGATGATGCAGCATTGATGGCATGGAAACAATACCATGTGGCATCAAGTGATTTGATTACGGCTGTGAAAAAATCATCCCATGTGAATCGTCTATTGGGATTGGGAATTGAAAAAGATATTGCTTTTTGTTTGGAGCGGGATCGCTATAATGTGTTACCGCACCTACAAGGGGATAAATTAGTGTTATGAAGTTATACAGTACCAAACACGAAAGTGCCGATGTAGATTTGCAGGAGGCGATTTTCAGGGGTTTACCTCCGGATAACGGATTGTATATGCCCTATGAAATTCCGGCAATGCCTGCGTCCTTTTTTGAGTCAATCCATACGCTTTCCCTTCCTGAAATCGCTAAAGCCGTTTGTCAAAACCTTTTGGGCGATGATTTGTCGGTTGCAGAAATCGAGGGGATCATTGATTCATCGATGACTTTTGAGGCGCCTGTGGTGCCCTTGGAGGAAAATGTGGGTGTGTTGGAATTGTTCCATGGCCCATCCATGGCGTTTAAGGATTTTGGCGCGCGCTTTATGGCGGCGATCATGTCGCATTATTTATTGAAGGCCAAACGGGAGATTCGTATTCTGGTAGCGACTTCGGGAGATACGGGTGGTGCGGTGGCACAGGGTTTTTACAATACGCCGGGTATTTCGGTGACGATTTTGTATCCAAGGGGTAAGGTATCTGATATTCAGGAGAAGCAGTTGACGACGCTCGGAGGCAATGTGACGGCTTTGGAAATTGATGGTACATTCGATGATTGCCAACGATTGGTGAAGGAGGCATTTTTGGATGCCGATTTGCGTTCAGCGTTTAATTTGGCTTCGGCCAATTCGATTAATATCGCGCGGTTGATTCCGCAGTCCTTTTATTATTTTGCGGCCTATGCAGCCTTGCGTAAGCAAGGTATTCAGAAGTCCGTGGTATTCAGTGTTCCTTCGGGTAACTTCGGGAATTTAAGTGCGGGCTTGATGGCTTACCAAATGGGTTTACCTATTCAGGCTTTTGTAGCGGCGTGTAATGCTAATCATCCCGTGCCGGATTATTTAGCCACGGGAAAATATGAGCCTAAGCCATCCGTGGAAACAATTTCGAATGCGATGGACGTAGGTGCTCCGTCCAACTTCATTCGTATGCAGATTTTGGCTGGAACGGATATCGAGAAGGTACGTGCTTTGGTGAAGGGGTATTTCACTTCGGATGAGACGACTAAAGACATCATGCTGGAGGTTTATCAGCGTACGGGCTATGTCATGTGTCCGCATACGGCAGTGGCGTATGATGGCTTGAAACAATATGAGGCAGAATATGGTGGAGATTTCTATGGCGTGATGTTGTCGACGGCGCATTATGCGAAGTTCTTGCCGACGGTCGAAGCGACATTAGGTACGCAAGTTGAGGTTCCTACTCGATTAGCCGAGCTTCTCGATAAAGAAAAAAAATCCATCCCCATGGGAACGGATTTCGAAGGATTCAAAAAGTATTTATTGGGATAAAAAAAGGCCATCTTTCGGATGGCCTTTTTTATTATAAAAGTGCTTTGAATTTATCTTGGTCGATAAATGCTTGTGCCAAAATCAATAGAATTAGCACGGCTCCAATTCCGACACTACCTGCGATGTAGATTTCAAACAATAGGATATTTACCGAAATTGGCCCTAAGATTAAAAGAGCTTTTGCCCGTTGAGCAGGGAATAAGATTAATAGACCACCGATTACTTCTAATACTTTGATGGCTGTCATATAGCCGGATCCTCCGAAAAGTACCATGAAGTCTAAGGGCTTTCCTGTCATCGCTGGATCGGGTACAAAATGGAAGAAAAAGTTTAGCCCGCCAAACAAGAATAAGAAGGCAAGTGCTGCTGCTGGTACGTGTTTTAATAGTTTCATTTGTTTGAGTTTTTTGATTAATGAGATGGCAAGTAACTAGTATCTTTTTAAAAATCCAATTTATTTTAGGCTACCTAAGTAAGCCAACTTCGACGTTTTGTCGGCCTGAATTGTATATAACCAAAGGTTTTTATGGTTTAGGTCGGCTAACTGCATTGAGTTTACTTCGAGTATTTTGGTCCTATTCGCCTTATCGGCATGGAAAGGTAATATCAATTGACTAGCTGGATTCTCGGCAGATTGAATGATTATCCAGCGTAAATCCTCGCTGTTTACTTTGTTCGGAATGTTCTTTATTCGGACACTAAACGCACCATCATTTTTCTTCTCAATTTCCAAATCAATTTCCTTGATTATGGAAGGATTAGGTAGCGTCATTTTGAGTAGCTCATCGGAATTAACTCGGTAATAGGACGCGAATATAAATGAATGGATTTGTGCCGATGGCATCGGATAACTAGTAGAAGCCGCCTGGAAATAAGCATTACTTACATCGGCCCGCAGTCTACTGTGTAGTTTGTTAGGATTGAAAAAGGCAGATGATCCTCCAAAATAGAGTAGGCAAATTGAGATGCATATCCATTTACTCGGTGTATTCTCAAGGTTGGGAATAATGAGTAGAAAAGTGGCCACGAGGGCTAAGTTCGCATACGAATGAAAGCGCTCGGAAAGGATGAGTGTGCTGATGGAATCACCTTGGCTGCGCCCGAGAACAATCATAGCTCCCGTTAAAATAAGTTGGAGCCAAATGATAAGCGGGAATTCCCACTTCGAAGGATAAGTAATTTTTCTTCGAATTGCCCATAAGCTCAGCAAGACCAATAATCCCCCTAAACTAGCATTCAACCCAATTTTATAGGTGTCTGAGATGGGCCATGCGGCATTTCCCAGAAAGGTGAGAAGGGCGATGGGTGCTTGAGTTAGGGTATCTAGTATAGGCGTTTTATTCGACGGAGTGGGCTGTTGGCCGACTAAATAAGTAAGTCCTCCAATGGCCACAATTCCCATCCCAATGACATATTTTTTTAATGGGTGTTTGGTGATCCACATGTATAGGGCCACAAAAGGTAGCATCGCCCAGCCTTCTGTGGAGATTAGTGGATAGACGGCAAGGAGAATCAATAATGTAAGGGAATGCCTTTTTTGAGTTACTAAATAAGCGATCGAAACCAAGCATCCGATAGAGCCAGTATGTTGGACTACACCGATTAAGTTATAGTTGTCTGTGTTTGCATTTGGGGCAAAGAGCAGGCAAGTGATGGGAATGAGGTAAGCAGTAGAAAAACGTTGGCTTTTTAGGTAACGGTAAAGTGTAAATGTGATTCCAAGGAGCATTAAATTGGCAGCGATAATAATCCATTTTACTTGTAGGCTACCCAAGATTACATAACTCAGCAGGACGAATAATTTGCCAAAAACGAGGAGATGTATCTGATTATGAGGTTTGAATAAAAATGCAACGAAATCGGGTAATGTATCTTTTTTAAGATGTTCAATTAATTCAAAAAATAGGAAATCATCTCCCCAGGTTGGGAAGTTGACGATTGTTGACGATACTAGATAGAAATGAATGACAACGGGAATTGCAGCAAGACAAAGAAATAAGTGGTTTCTTGTCAATTTCATGCTAGTTTTCTCTTTTTAAATAGTCATTCCGCGATAGGTATTTTTCGATAATGACATAGAGTAAAATGAAGAGGTATCGACTGCCCATTTCTTTGATCTTCAAATTGGATTCTCCCGCTTTTCGATTCCGCCAGGAGTTCGGCAAGATGCCATAGCTATAACCGCGGATAATTGCTTTTAAGGGCAATTCAATTGTCAGGTTAAAGTGGGCCGATAGAAATGGTTTCAGACCCAATATGGTCGACTTTTTGTACATCTTAAACGCGTTGGTGGAATCATTGTAAGGAATCCCGAGCAACAAACGAATTAAGGTATTCGCGAAGCGATTAATGAGGTATTTGTGTTTTGGATAATCATAGGTAGCTCCTCCCTTGATGAAACGCGATCCAAATACACAATCTAAATTTTCGTTCACCATCTTACGGTAAAATGCGACTAAGTCGGCCGGGTCATCTGACAAGTCGGACATCATAATCGCCACACAATCCCCTTGAAAACGTTCCAATCCGTAGCGAATGGCATAGCCAAATCCATTGGGACCGTGATTCGTATGGACGACCAAGGTGGGAATGGTCTCTTGAATCTTGGTCAAAAGTCCTAGGGTATTATCCTTGGAATTGTCATTTACGACTAAAATTTCATGGTCGATTTTTTCTTCCTGCAATTTGGCATAAAGGGTTCTTAAGGTTTCCTCAATGGAACCTTCTTCATTGTAGGCAGGTAAAACGACGCTTAACTTCATTAGGCTAAAATGGCTTTTAAGGAGGCTTCATCTGCGATGAACCAATCATGAACTTCTTGTAGTAACGTAGGAACACTGATCTCAGGTTTCCATCCACTGAATGCCGTTATCTTGCTATTGTCGGTGATGTAAATAGGCAAATCACCCGGGCGATTCTCCAAAGAGGAGCCCATTTCGATTGTATTTCCTGTGATTTGGGTGCACAAATCCGTTAATTCAGCTAGTGATACGGTATTTTGTAAGCCGCCTCCTACATTAAAAATTTGGCCCTTCTGCAATCCTAAATTGGCAATCTGCCATTGAACCAAACGGAATAAATCGCGTACATGTAAAACATCACGGGCTTGTTGACCCAAGCCCCCATAGCCAATATAGCCCAAGCGACCTTTCCAGAAATGCTTTGCCATCCAGAGAACGATCACTCCTTGATCGATTTTTCCCATTTGGTAGGGGCCACTTAATACGCCACAACGGTTGATGACGGCAGGTAAGCCAAAATTATGGGCAAATTCTTGGATAAAGTATTCAGAGGCTAATTTAGTAGCTCCGTATAGAGATCTTAATCCTTCTAATGGGTAGTTTTCGGCAACTCCTTGTTCGGATAAACCAGGCAAGGCTTGCTCATTGGATAGGTTGAACCGCTTGGGGGAGGCAACTAATTTCGCCTCGGCTAAAGTGTCGTAAGGATAGACGCGCGAAGTGGATAAGAAGATAATCGCAGCCTGATGTTTTTTGGCAAAATAGAGTGTATTGATCGTTCCGTTCAAATTGGTATCGATTAGATTTTCCAATTCTCCCGGTACTTTGCCTGCTAAAACCGAGGGTTCGGCTGCGGCATCGATTACGATATCGACTGCTGGGATTCGATCAAAGTCTGTTTTAACGCGTACATCGCCATGAACAAATTGTCCACCGGCGGCCAATACTTTTTGAAGGTTTACTTCCGAGCCCCGACGGGATAAATTGTCTAGGCAATATACCTCGGAGTCCGTGTAGTATTGCTTGAACAATACGGCCAAATTGGACCCAACAAACCCACAACCTCCGGTAATTAATATTTTCATGCTTCCATGTAACGGTTATAGATGTCCACAAAGACGTCTTCCAATGATTTTGTGATGTCCCAATTTGGGTAATGCTCCTTCATCTTACGCAAATCACTGTAATAACAGATGTGGTCGCCAATACGGTTTTGGTCCACATATTTATATTTCATCGGTTTGCCTGAAATTTTTGCAATTAAATCAAACGCTTCTAAGATGGAAACCGAGTTGTCTTTTCCGCCGCCAATGTTGTAAACTTCCGCAACGCGTGGCGCTTTGATGAATTCTTCGATAAACCGCGCTACGTCGTAAGAGTGAATGTTATCCCGAACTTGTTTTCCTTTGTAACCAAATACGGAATACTCGCGCTCTTCGATGTTACATTTGATCAAATAACTTAAGAAGCCATGAAGTTCCACCCCTGCATGGTTAGGGCCTGTTAGGCAACCACCACGTAAACAAGCGGTCGGCATGTTAAAATAACGGCCATATTCTTGGACAGAAATATCCGCGGAAACTTTGGATGCACCGAATAGCGAGTGTTTTGACTGGTCAATGCTGAATGTTTCGGCAATCCCATGTTCGTATGCGCTATCATCATAATCATAGCGAGTTTCTAACTCCTTCATTTTGATGTAATTAGGAGCGTCGCCGTATACTTTATTCGTTGATAAATGGACAAAGGGAACCTCTGTTGAATAACGGCGAAGGGACTCCAAAAGGTTGAAAGTACCCACTGCGTTTGTATCAAAATCTTCAAATGGAATCGATGCAGCACGGTCGTGGCTCGGTTGAGCGGCTGTGTGCACAATGGCATCGGGTTGAATTTGAGGAATAATATCTAAGATGGCTTGGCGATCACGAATATCGATGTTTGTATACAACTTATATTGACTGCCATATTTAGCCAAACGGTCTTTATTAGAAGAATTATCTCCTTGCAGTCCAAAGAATATCGCGCGCTGATTGTTGTCAATTCCGTGAACTTCCCATCCTTTTTCCAAGAAATATTCACTTACCTCAGAGCCAATTAGCCCCATCGAACCTGTTACGATTAATTTTTTAGACATCTCATAAATTTTAAAGCACAAAGTTAGCGAAAATTTAATCTTAGTCAGAATTTAAGCTAAATCTAAGCGAGCTTCTGTACTATTTTTAGCAAACGGACTCACGGCTACAATGAATATTGTACTCCCAATTCAACGAGTTTGACATCAAATTTCCCGTAGGGTAGTTGATTCGAATAAACGATTAAGGAATAGTTATCGTCGATGTGATTGTACTGATTTCCGGAAAGTGGGAATTCAAAGTATTGGGTGGGCGAAGAAATTCGAATGAGGAAGTAATGCCCAAGTCCTTTTTTGGGAATGGAAATGTTTATGAGTTCGTTGATTTGCCCGCTGGGTTTATTTTCAATCTGACCTTTGGGGGTCACATTGGTTTCAACAAAAGTTAATGGGTTGGTTTTTGTATCTGGCAGTTGGATGGTTTTGCGTCCATATCCAATGAACTCATTGAAGATAAAAAGGTGTTCTGGCACGGATCCATTAATTCCATTGGGGATCAAGAATAAGGGCTTCTCGTTGAAATCAGATTTCCGGAACAATTTTTCCGATTGCTTTCGAATCAAATCCGTTGGGAAAAAATTCGCCGAATGATTTCGAGTTATATTTTCGGTTCGAACGATTTTGTCCAAATAAATATCGGGTAGAATTTCAACGAGTGCGAAAAGAAGTATCGCGTAATTTAGGATGGATATCCAGGCCAATGCTTTTGATAATTTCACATTGGTGTATAGATCAGTTAGGTAGATTAGTGCAAATGGAACAAAAGTACAGGAATAAGCCAGGTATCGAATTTCAGATACTTGTCGGAGAAATAAAGACGCCACAAAACATCCCAATGAATAAAGTATTAATCCGATTAAAAAGTCTTCCCGGTAGCTATTTGTTTGATTCTTGATTTTCTTAACATAGTCGAATCCAATCAGACAAAGTATACCCACTAGTGCCGTAGAAAGTAGGATTTGGTAAAAAAAGAAATGGAAATTAAAGGGAGGGCAAAGTGTCAAGAAAGCCTCTTTGAGTTTCTCAAAGCTGATATTTTCGAGCATTGAACTCGCATAGATCGGATTCTCATTAGTGTATTTACTTGCAAACCATTTGATTCCTAACGTGATTAAAATGGGCATGATGATGACTCGATACTTCGTCTTTTTTATGATTCCATAGGCAATTCCAATGGGCAAAAGGACCATTGCTTGGGAACTCGAAAAAATAGCGGCGATGTAGAAGATGTTTGAGCGCGTGTACTGCTTGTTTAGCAAGGCGTGCCAACATAAAAAAACAAAAAGGTTAACGAGGATATTTTGAATCGATAATGCCCAATAGAATAAATCGTAAAATATGGGAATGAGCATTCCAAAGCTCAGTATAAGCTTTTGAGAAGGGCTAAGTTTAATTGTTTTTAGGATGAAAAAATAGGTTGTAATAAATCCAATGATGGATAAATAGCTAATCCATTTTAAATTAATGCTTCCTAAAAGTAAATAGTTCAAGCCGAAAAGAAGTTTGACTACGAATAAAATATGATCGTTGTGAGGCGTGAATAGTTCGACGAGAACATGTTTGAATGAAGGGAAGTTTCCGGCGTGATAGACGTAAGCCACGGGCACGATGTCATCGTTCCAAATATCATATGTTGCAAATAAATAGCCGCATATTGCCAAAACGATGATGGGTATGTATGTTAAGAAACTACTAGCCTTCATGATTTATCCTTTATCAAATTTACATGCTTACATCTAGAATGCGAAGTTGCAATTTCCGATCCCCTCGAAACTCGTTAATATCTAGGTGGTATACGATTTTAATGGGCAACTGCTTTTCATAGGCTTCTGCTAAGCCCTCATAAAAGTCGCCACGTATTCCAAAACCAACAGCTTCCCAAGTGCGTCCCATGGCTTGATCAGCGATGACGATTTTTAGATGCTCTTCCTTCATGATCAAGGGGGCTTGACACAGGTAGACATTGGCGCTTAAAAAATTGGGTAACATATTTCCCGGGCCATAGGGGGCTAAACGAGCCAATAAATTATCGTGAAAGGGGAGACTCAACGCTTGCAGCGGAATTTCCATATCGATCCGAAGTTCCGCTTTTTGAGGCCCCTCGGCTGTCCCTGCTTTAACAAGTGCTTCAAATCGGTCAATGAATGCCGGTAAATTTTCTGGGCTCAGGTGTAAGCCTGCCGCATGCGTATGACCTCCAAATTGGGTAAGTAGGTCAGCGCATTGTCCCAAAGCCCGATGCACATCGAAGCCCTTCACCGAGCGTGCGGAGCCGACAACTTGTCCATGGGATTCTGTTAAAATGATCGTAGGTCTGTAATAATGTTCTTGAATTTTACTTGCTACGATACCGACTACCCCTTTGTGCCATCCTGCTTGAAATAGAACCGTACTGCTCGCCTGTTGGAGGAAAGTATTCTCCTCAAACAT
>JBDKFF010000001.1:0-6398 GCA_039798865.1 Bacteroidota bacterium | reverse complement strand
TCGCTCCGATAACCTGAATATCTCCACGTGCCAAAGCTGGCTTAAACATATTCGAGGCATCCCATGAACCGGATGCTCCACCCGCACCTACAATCGTATGCAATTCATCGATGAACAAAATCACATCCGTCGATTTCTCCAATTCATTCATCACCGCCTTCATACGCTCCTCAAACTGACCGCGGTATTTGGTACCCGCCACCAAAGAAGCAATATCCAAGGTAACCACACGCTTGCCAAAAAGCACACGCGAAACTTTCTTTTGAATGATACGCAAAGCCAACCCTTCTGCGATGGCTGTCTTACCCACACCCGGTTCCCCAATCAAGATCGGATTATTCTTTTTACGACGAGATAAGATCTGTGCAACACGCTCAATCTCCTTTTCACGACCCACAATAGGATCTAATTTGCCCTGTTCAGCGATTTTAGTTAAATCCCGACCGAAGTTATCCAAAACAGGGGTTTTGCTTTTCTCTCCGGCTTTCGCAGTCGAAGAACTACTCGAACCACTTCCACCACCCGCATTTCCACCTCCAAATAAACGATTATCATCATCTGAATCATCCGTATCCGAAGAGGCTTTTGGGGAATTCTCTTGCGAATTGCTCGATTGAAATTCCACCATTTCCTTAATCAAATCGTAATGAACCTGATACTTTTCCAAAATCTGCGTAGCAACATTATCCTCGTCGCGCAAAATGGCCATGAGCAAATGTTCTGTGCCAACTAAATTTGTCTTAAAATACTTTGCCTCCAAATACGTCAAACGAAGAACTTTCTCCGCCTGCTTCGTCAATGGAATGTTCAACATACTTTGCTTATCAAAGCTAGACCGACTGGTCGATGCTGTCGAATGCTCAATACTTTGGCGCAACTGATCCAATGAAACTCCTGATTTGAGTAACAATTCAATCCCTGGACCTTCCCCGTCTCGGATAATACCCAACATTAAATGCTCGGTACCAATATAATCATGCCCCAATCGCAATGCCTCTTCACGAGCCAATGCAATCACTTCCTTCACCTTATTCGAAAACTTAGCCTCCATATTTCCCTAATTAATATTATTCAAAACGCACCTAAGCCTTTATTTGTTCAAACTCTTACTTAAAATTTCACGCGATTCAATTCCATAATTCATAATTAAATCCAAAACGGACAAATTAGCTACAAATTCTGTGCCAAAACATTGTCGGTAAGGCACAACCTCGTAAATATTTCGCTTACTAAATTCAGATTTAGAATCAATCACATTCCAATAGGAACCATCACATCCCGCTTGAAACGAATCTGTGAAGGAAAACTGGGGCTTTTTTTGTAAAAAGCGCGCAATTGTATTCAAAAATTGAATATTTAAATCTACTAAAAATTTACTTTTTTTCGCAAATATCTGTTCGATAAATGGATCCACATGTTCAAAAAATGGAGCCTTTCCATAGGCCGCTTGAATTGCTCCTCGATGCCGACGAATCCAATCTTGTGAATAATCAATTTGAACATCTTTTGTCAATTGTTTAACAGAACTGGAATGGATGACAGGCACGGATAGCAATTCCTTCCCGTTAGCACCCAAAATATAGCTCCGGTTACGATAGGTTTGTTTGGGGAAATTTTCATAAACCTCAAAGGAAACACTTGTCTCCGAAAAGATCAACGCGCAATATTCTAAGGAAGGTAAGTAATGAATATCAATGTGCATTCAAAAATAAAGTGGATATTTGCAAAAATAGCAGATAACAGCGATTAACTCGACACATTAGCAATGATGTTTTTATATAAGTTTTTAGGGAAACTACCCCTCTTCATTTTGTACACACTGGCCACAGGTGTCAAATGGGTGTTTTATTTCATCCTTGCTTACCGCAAGAAGGTTATATTTAACAATATTTCTCGGTCGTTCCCTCAGCTTAATCACAAGCAAATCAAAGACTTAACCTATCAATTCTACGGATACTTGACGGATCAACTCGTTGAATTTTTTTACGGCGTATCCATTTCGAAAGAGGAAATGCTTGCCAGAGTCGAAATGGTTAATGAGCATTATATTTCGGATTACCTCCAACAAGGCACGCCGGTTGTTTTGGTAGCAGGACATCAAGGAAATTGGGAATGGGCGATTCACCGTCTCGCTTTATCCAATAATTTATATGATGTAGTCTACCAAAAATTAAACAATCCTAGCTTCAATAAATTCACTATGCAAGTAAGAAGCAGGTTCCCAGGGGTAACATTACTCGAAAAACGGGAATCCATCGTTGCAACGCGTGATCGGAAACATATTGCACGAGGCATTTGTCTAGCTGCGGATCAAGCCCCTCAAAAGCCTGAATCAGCCTATTGGACAACATTTCTCAATCAGGATACCGCCTTTTTCACAGGCATGGAGCGATTTGCGAGAGACTACAATTACCCCGTGGTATTTGTAGAACTTATTCGCAAAGAACGCGGTAAATACATTATGAGTTTTGAACCTATAGCGAATCCCAATTATGATAAGCTTCCCAAAGGTGAAATAATCGAACGTTTCGCACGAAGATTAGAAAAATCAATTGTTCAATACCCAGAGCAATATCTCTGGTCACATCGACGCTGGAAACACACGAAACCCGAAAATATTTTGATAAAGTGGTAATTAGTTGAAATCACTAACATCACCCGCACCCTCACGAATTACCTCAAACTCGTCCTCATTGATTTCAATAACCGATGATGGCAAGTAGCCACCAAATCCTCCATCCAAAACCAAATCAACTTGGTTTTCATAGCGATCAAAGATTAAACTTGGGTCGGTATATTCTTCCACGGCTAAATCCGTTTGCAGCAACGTAGTTGTTAACAGAGGATGACCTAATTGACGAACAATTTCCAAAACGATTTCACTATCCGGGATTCGAATACCTACCGTCTTTTTCCCTTGAACTAATACCGAAGGAACCTTCGAGCTTGCTGGCAAAACGAATGTATAGGGACCTGGCAAATAACGCTTCAAGGTTTTGAAGGCAAAATCACTGACCTTCGCAAAATTAGAAATCGAACTTAAATCAGCACAGATAAAACTGAATCGGTTTTTAGTAGGCTTAATCTGTTTAATCTCGCAAATCCGATTAACGGCTTGTTGGCTCTGAATCGAACAGCCCATCGCATACATAGTATCCGTCGGATAAATGATAACCCCACCCTTTTCCAACACCCGAACAATGTAATCAATCAACTCCTGTGGGTTGTTTCGTTCATATACCTTACGTATTTCAGCTGCCATCTTAGAAATTTAAAAAGAAATCAGAGCCACTTTGCTCTTCTTCCGACTCCTCAATTTTTACTTGATCAATACTCGCGTTTATTTCAAAACCCACAATTAAAATCAGAGCCACAAAATAAAGCCAAACCATCAGTGCAATCAAGGAACCAATCGATCCATATACCTTGTGATAAGAGGCAAAATTGACCAAATAATAAGAAAATAAATTGGAGATAAGAATGGTCAATACCGAAGCTGTTATACATCCAGCATTAAAAAACTTCCAACGTTTATGAATGGCAGGTGCGTAATAATAAATCAATGAAATGGTAAAAAAGAAAACCGAAAATATCACAAAATAGGTCAAGGCCTTTGTTAAATAAAAGGTAAAATTATACTCGAGAATCCCTTCTTTGGCGAGGTATTTTACTACAATATTCCCTAAAATGAAGACTAAAAAGGAGGTAATTAATACGAAGGTCAACAACACATTAAGTCCGATAGCCACTAAACGCTCCTTGATAAAACCCCGATTCTCACTTGTTTTGTAGGTAAGATTAAAGGAGCGCATCAAAGCCATAATCCCACTTGTACTCGCATACAAGGCAAAAAGGAAACCAAAAGACAAAACCCCTCCCCGCTTTTTGGTAATAATCTCTGTAATGAGTTCTGTCACATCACTTTGAAGATTTTTCGGCACAGTCGCTTTGATAAAACTAATCGTCTTTAAATCTAAATGATCAATAGGCAAGTAGGGCAATAAAGAGAATAAAAAAAGAATCGTAGGAAAAACGGCTAATGTAAAGTTGTACGCTACCGCTGCGGCCCGCACATCAATATCAAACTGAAATACCTTTTGGTATAAAATAGATATGATACGAACTAAGACATAATGCTCTTCGTACTCACGCCATATCTGCTTTATTTCATTCAGTAAATTTCTTCTCATATCGAATAATATGGCTGCAAAGCGTTTACGATAAAATCGGGAGCCTTAATTACCTTCTTCGATGCCAAATCAATGAATACTAGGGTAGTTTTCCCCTCATTGATTAAAACACCCTGTTCATTCTTAATTTGATAAGCGAATTCAATCTTCGCAGAAGGCATTCTCTCCACCTGACATAAAACCGTCAACTCATCATCATACAATCCTGGCGCGATAAACTTCGTATAATGCTCTGCCACTGGCAAACCAATTCCATTATCCTCCAACGACTTATAACTTACGCCTAAACTACGCAATGTTTCCACTCGAGCAATCTCATACAAACGCGCATAATTACCATAATAGACATAGCCCATCTGATCCGTATCCGCATAACAAACTCGATATTTAACCGCGTGTGAGTACATATTAGTTAATTTTTCGTGCATCTAAGGCTGCTTGAAACTTCGCTGCGTTCTTCATGTGCTCCTCATACGTAACAGCAAAATTATGTGTCCCTGAGAAGTCTTCTTTCGCGCAGAAATACATATATGCATGCTTTTCAAGATTCAAAACCTTATCTAACACCTCTACCGGAGGGATAGAGATGGGGCCCGGAGGAAGGCCAACATTCTTATAGGTATTATATGGCGAATTAATTGCCATGTATTTACCCGAAACTCTTTTGATGCTGAAGTCCTTCCAAGCAAAAATGACGGTAGGATCTGCCTGTAATCGCATCCCCGTTCTAAATCGATTCCAGTAAACCCCAGCAATTCTAGCTTGCTCACCTGCATACTTACTTTCTCCATAAACAATCGATGCCAAAATACCGGCTTGAACGGGAGTTAATCCTAAGGCCTTTGCCTGGTTCACTCGCTTCGAATTCCAAAAACGTTTATTGGCCTTCAACATCTTTTTCATGAAATCATCAAATGTTGACGTCCATAAAACCTCATAGGTATCCGGAATAAATAAACAAGGGACCGTTTCCGGTGTAAATCCGTATTGCTGCGTTATCTCAGCTGAATCCAACATCTTGTAGATATAAACCGAATCAAAGGCCATCACTTTACCCAATTTACCGGCAATATCCTCTTTTAAGCGTAGATTATTTATTGTGATACGCAAAGCATCTTGTCGGCCATTTCGCATTTTTCGCAATAACTCCCAATTCCCAGACTCAGGATTCACCAAATAACGACCCGGCTTAACCTTTTCGGCCACACCCAAGACTTTAGCCAAAAAGCGAAAGCTCAATTGATCTCTGACCAAATCATGCTTTTGTAAGGTATCCAAAACTTGATTAAAATTGGCTCCCTTGGGAATTAAAATAGCAAAAGAATCCCCCTTCACATTAAAATTAGGCGTTTTAAATACCTGCCATACGTAGTAAGAAAACATGGCCGAAACCAATGAAAATACCAATATGAAAATCTTAATTTTTTTATTCGAAACCATATTATTCTATTTTAAAACCGATTGAAAAACGCGACGCCAAGGCTTGTAAATCCGCAACTACCGGATCAAGCAAATCGATACCATCTCGTTTACGAATTACTTCCAACTCACGTTCCGGATCCCCCGGAATAATCACTTGCTTCCCATCTACCGCATCCGCACTACGGAAACGCTTAATCCATTTGTCCATGTCCGACTTAAATTCCTCCGCTGGACGAAATGCATCAATTCGCATGGCACCTAGAAAATGTCCTGTCCCATTCCCAACGGTCTCTCCTGCGGACATAAATCCAGCCGTCGCAAATGGAGGCACCCATGGACCAAAATTGGCACCCGACAAAACGCCCGACAAAATATCGACAATCGCTCCCAAGGCATAACCTTTATGAGAGCCATGCTCACGATCACCGCCTAAGGGCAATAATGCTCCCCCATTTTTAATCGCAAACGCATCCTGACAAGGATTTCCATCTTTATCTTGAACCCAACCTGTTGGGGTATCCAAACCTTTTCGTTGTAAAATCTCCAACTTACCATAGGCCACCGCGGTTGAGGCAAAATCAGCCAAAAAAGCAGGTTCATTTAACGCTGGAATACCAACGGCAATGGGATTGGTTCCCAATAATTTCTCACGTGAAAATGTAGGTGTTACCAAAGGTGCCGCATGCGTCATGGCCCAACCAATCATATCCTTCTCCACAGCCTTCATCGCATGATAACCCGCTATACCAAAATGATTGGAATTCTGAACAGCTACCCAACCAGTCC